>JAXJRE010000314.1:0-1779 GCA_036310785.1 Acutalibacteraceae bacterium | reverse complement strand
GTCTATGCTCTGGGCAAGGTGACAAGATTCCTCCAGACCTACAATTATCTGTATGTTGAAAAGCTCTATGACGAGGAAGGAAACGTTATCGGCTCGGCTGATCCCGTTTCCGTAGGAACATCAAATACCGATATTATGATTAAAAACGGTGAAGCCGTTTACCTTTCAACCAACATTGTTTATATTGATTCCGCTTCATCGGATCTGTATATTACAAGCCTCGATCAGGTGTCGGACAATTCGACCTTCACCCGTTCGGTAATGACTCTTGACTGCGCTAAATATACTGTCGGCAACGTTATTGTTTCGGGTACGGACACTATCAATACATATATGTATTTTGATACCTATGTTGACGGCTACTGTATTCTTTACACAGGCAAGCTCGGAATAAACAAGCTCGTTGCCAAGAGCACAGCGGGACTTACGGTTGACAGAAGCAAGTCGCTTATCACAGGCTTTGATTTAACGGGACTGACCGTCAGCAAGGTCATTCAGCTCTTTGAGAACGACAAGATTTATCTCAGAGTTTATGACGCAAGCGGCAAGATGCTCAAGAATACAAATTATGTTTCAACCGGCTGTTCAATCAGACTTATCGACGCTTCGGGCGCAACGATTGATTCGCTTACGGTATATATCCGAGGCGATGTAAACGGCGACAGCAAGATCGACGGAATGGACTCGGTTATCGTCAGAGCGATTGCAGGAGCTATGCTGACCGCAGACACCGTATCGGCGGCGCAGATTGCCGCTTCGGACGTCAATTTTGACAACACCGTAACATCGGTTGACGCAGAGCATATTGATCTTGCAGGTATCGGACTTCAGACGATATCTCAGACCGCATAATACAGAATAATCAAAGAGGACAGCCGATATCTTGGCTGTCCTTTTGTATAGAATTAAATGTCAACGCAGCGTAGGTTGCTTTGAGGAAAAACTGAGTTATAATTAAGCCATAAAATATCCGAGGAGGAAAAATTATGGATAACTATGTTACGGGTGCGGCAATAAAACGTCTGCGTGAAAAAAAGGAAATGACTCAGGCTGAGCTTGCCGACAAAATCGGTGTTACGTCTAAGGCCGTTTCAAAATGGGAAACGGCAAAGGGCTTGCCCGATATATCGCTGATCGAGCCGCTTGCCGCCGCTCTCGGAACTTCCGTGACGGAGCTTATGTCGGGCGAAACGGTGGTGAACGGCAATGTCTCGGCAAATATGCTCAGAGCGAAGCTCTATGTCTGTCCCGTGTGCGGCAATGTGATACACTCTGTCGGCGAGACGGCAATAAGCTGCTGCGGAGTCAATCTGCCGCCGCTTGAGGCGGAGGAAACGGACGGGACGCATCAGATTTCGGTCGAGCCAATCGAGCATGAATATTATGTGACGGTCGATCACGAAATGACAAAGGAGCATTATATTTCGTTCATTGCATATGTCACTTCGGATCGCTTCGAGCTTGTCAAGCTGTACCCCGAGGGAAACGCAGAAACTCGCTTCGCAAGGAGAGGCCACGGCTTCATCTATTACTACTGCAACCGCCACGGATTGATGAAAAAGAAGATGTGAAATACGAAAGGTTTGAAGAAACCGTTTCATCCTCCCCCAAATTAGACTTTAGATTTTAGATGTTAGATTTTAGACGATAAAATTTTAAAGTCTGATGAAAATTAAACAAGGCTTCCCCTTGAGGGGAAGCTCCGCCGTCAGGCGGTGATGAGGTGGAACAGGTTTGATGAAATTCAATTTCGACTTGATTTTTAACATTTTTACACCT
>JAXJRE010000313.1:0-8541 GCA_036310785.1 Acutalibacteraceae bacterium | reverse complement strand
AGACAGCCTTGCCGTCCGCAACGAGCTTTTCCGCCTGATTAAGATGCTCGATGGACGGTCCGCCACCGTGGTTGCCGACGCCGAAAAATATCATCTGAGAACGGGCAAATCTTTCATATCTCTCGATACGCTCGTCCTTGATATCTCCGCCGTAGCCGTCATAAATATGGTACGAAAGAACTTGGCTTCCGTCGGGGCTTTCCCAGTAATGTACCGTGTCATCGGGAAGATTTTTCTTTTCCGTCTCACGGCTCGGTCTGTGGTAAACGTAATTCTTCATTCCTGCCTTTTTAAGAAGCTGAGGAAGCATACCGTTGTGACCGAAGGAGTCAACATTGTAGCCCGAATCGGTTATCTCGCCGAAATTCTCTTTATAAAATCTCTGAGAATAGAGAAAATGCCTGACAAAGGACTCTCCGCACGGAATGTTACAGTCGGGCTGAACCCACATTCCGCCTGTGTATTCCCAGCGTCCCTCTTTAATTCTCTGCTTGATCTCCTCGAACATCTCAGGCTCGCTGAGCTTTATCCACTTGTAATAGGAAGCGCAGGCCGAATTGAAAATGTAGTTCGGGTACTCAATCATTCGGTCAAGAGCCGAACGAAAGGTTGATTTGACGACGGCAAGTCCCTCCGGTACACGCCACTGCCATACCGGATCAATATGAGCGTTGCCGATAAGATAATACTTTTTATCCATTTAGTGTCTCCTCTCGGATAAATTTATAATTAAAGCGATCGTACGCTTTAAAGTTCTTCAAAAATTTTTGCACCCTTTTTCTTCAGCCAACTGTCAAGGGCAAGACAGAGAAGTCCCGTAAATGCTGAAATCAGGACGAGATAAAGCTCCCCGACAAGTCTGTCCCTGAAAGGATAGAAAAGAATGAAAAATATAATCGAATATATCCAGCCGCCGAACAGAGCGACAAAGACGCTGAGACTCTGCTTGATCGGCGTGATCTCGTTAGTCCAGGTGAGGTTTGGGTGCCTGAGATTGAGATAAAGTCCGAACATATCGAAGAACAGAACGAATACGAGCGGTGTGACGATCATCATTATTGCCGCCGTTATTGACGGCTTCACCGCAATTACGGCGCACACGGCGCAGAAAACGGTCGGTGCGGCGGTGACAGCGAGATGAGCGTTTCTCTTTGCTTTGATTATCTGCCACGAGGAAACGGGCAGGGACTGCGCAAGCCATACGGTTTTGCCCTCAAGCGAAACCGACGGAGCGGAGATATAATTCATCGAAGCGATCAGGCAGATCATTGCCGTCATTGCAACGCAGAGATATCTTTCGCTTCCGAAGACGGAAAGGATAAGCTCCGTGATCATATCGCCTTTTATCAGCGTGAAAACTCCTGCACCGATAAGAATGAGTACACCGAGACCGCAGTTGAGCATATAATTCGGACTTGAGAAAAATCTGCGAAGCTCCTTGCCGCAAAGTGCGGAATCGGGACTTTTGACCTTTAAAGATTTTTCAACATACTTTTTCTTTGATACGTTCTGCGATGCGGTCGCAATTTTAATAAAGCGGTGAGCGATTATGTAATAGGTGAGAGCGCAGAGTGCGCCGACGACGGCAAGCACAATGACTGTGGAAAGCAAATCACCCGTTCCGACCTTGCCGAAAACATAGAGAGGGTAGGCAGAGCCTTTGATTTTAGTGCCGTAAGCGTCGGCATTTTTGAGAATTTTCTGAATAACCTCATTCGCCTTGAAATAGAAAATATAGTAAATAACAAGAAATGCAAGCGAAACGATAACGGTTATTATGCTCTTGTTTTTCAGTTTAGAGTTAATTTTTGCAACCACCCAGCCGAGCGAGCAGGAGATTACCATAACTATCAGCGTAATGATAACGACAAACAGCACAGAGCCGATGACCGAGGCCGCCCTGAACGGAACATAGCCGAGATAAACAACGATTGCCGGAATAATAACAAGCGAGGAATAGAGCGCACCCATGATATAAACTCCGAGCAGTCTTGACGCCATTATGTAGCCGACGGGGATCGGCATTGATAGCAGGAGATCGTTGTCCTTGGCAAGGTAAAGTCCCGAATATGTGTTGAATATGCTTCCGAATGCGCCCATCGCAACTGCGATAAGTCCCATAAAGGCGAAAAGCATCCAGTCATAGCCCATATCTACAAGGGGCAAAAGATTTTTTGCGAAAAGTGAAAACATTCCGCCGAATACGCCAACGATAAGCACCGCATATCCGACTATCATCATAATGCTTGAGGATTTTGAACGTCCCTTGTTTTTCTTGCGGTCAACAAAGAAGTTCTGAAACATTTCAAGCATCTGTTTCTTTAAGAGTTGTTTCAGCATTATTCTTCCTCCAGTTCGAGGAATACTTCTTCAAGGCTGTCGTCGCCCTTGACGTCCTCCATTGTTCCCGAACGTATGAGCTTGCCCTCTTTGATAATCGCTATTTTGTCGCAGAGCTTTTCGGCAACCTCAAGCACATGAGTTGAGAAGAATATTGCTCCGCCCTTGTCGCAGACCTCTCTCATCATACCTTTAAGAATGTGAGCCGCCTTGGGATCGAGACCGACAAAGGGTTCGTCCATTATTATGAGCTTGGGATCGTGAAGCCACGCCGAGATTATGGCAAGCTTCTGTTTCATTCCGTGGGAGTAGGTCGAGATCGGCTGAGCGAGGTCTGCGGTCAGCTCAAACAGACCTGCATATTCCCTTATTCTCTCAAGTCGCTTGACCGAATCCACGCCGAAGATATCAGCGATGAAGTTGAGATATTTTATTCCCGTCATAAATTCGTAGATATCCGGATTGTCCGGAATGTAAGCGATCTCTTTTTTGCACTTGAGGGGATCGGACTTGACCGAAGTTCCGTCAATAAATATTTCGCCCTCGTCAAACTGAAGTATGCCGACTACGGATTTCAGAGTGGTTGTTTTGCCTGCTCCGTTGTGACCGATAAAGCCGTAAATTTCACCCGGCGCAATGCTGAGGGAAAGGTCGTCAACCGCCTTGAAATCGCCGTATTTTTTTGTAAGGTGTTCGATTTTTAGCATGTGTTTTCCTCTTTTCGTTTGCTGTTGATTTGAGTATATCTCACCTGTTGATCTTTGTCAATGACATCGTTCGGCATTGCTTTTCCCGTTGCGGCGGAAAGAAATTTTTGGTTTAAGCCCCTCGGTCAGACAGGGCAAAACCGCTCAAAAAATCTTCGAATATAAAATAAGATTAACATATCAAAAAAGTGTTGTCAAGAAAAGCGTCACACTTTGACGGTGAATCTCACAGAACATTCAAACCGCATAGGAAAACCTTGAACAGATGAAATATTTTTTAAGATTTAACATTCTAAAACATTTGTTTTAAAACGATTGTTTTTATTATACTCCCTTTGTTTTTAAAGTCAATATAAAAATCAAAAAATTTACAATAAAAAGCTATAATCTCCAAAAAGCGATTTCAATCGACTTTTGGAAATTATAGCCTTGAATACTGTAATAAATGTAAAAGCGTCAGATTTTCGGAATTACTTCTTCAACAAGACTGTCATTATCAATGTCGAGGATGTAACATTCCTTCGCTCCGTCATAGGGAAAACCGCAATCGGAATCTTTCATAAGCTCCGCAAGCTGAGGCAGTTTTTTGACAAAGACGGTGTTGTCGCATACGGTCAGTATAGGCTTGTCGTTGAGATAGACCATGTATTCGCCGAACATTTTACGGTTTCGTATGCTGCCGAATTTTTCAAGCTTTTCGCAGACAAAATTGATATAGCTTTCCGTGGTTCCCATAAGTTCTCCCTGCTCAACTCAGTCCTTAGGCACAACGGGATCCGCAGGAACGAGCGTTGCTCTGCTTCCTCTGCCGACCTGCTTGAAAATCTGATTGGATTTCGGACTGTAAAGATAAAATCCCGACTGGTGCTGAGGGTACATAAGGATACACATTCTTACAAGTATCGGGAAGATGAGATAGGGCACGAATTTACCCAACACCATATCCCATGTCGTAATTGCGGAAAAACTGCAATTAAGCAAATAGAGCCATGTTCCGCTGTAGGTGATCTTACTGCTCATGATGTCAAGCTGATCCTGAGTGAGATATTTCTTCAGACAGATGAAATCATCTGTTTTCGGGTGATTGTAGCGGTAGCCTTCAACATTGTAGTAAAGACCTCTGCCATCCTTGATAAGATAGCCGTAAGTTCCGACCGAAACTCCCTGACCTTTCGGGAGCTGATAGATGCCGACCGTCAGCGTGGAGTTTGTGAGGTTTTCAAAGTAGAGCCATGTGTGACCGTTGATGTAGGGCGGTTGAGATTTCTGGCAGAGATAAACTGCCGCAACATAAGTTTTTTCCTCATATGTTGACTGATCCTCGGCGTACACGGCAAAAGAAAAGCTGCATAAAACGATAACCAAGGTCATAAACACCGCAACAAATTTTTTGAAGTTTTTCATTTTTTTGCCCCTCCTGTATAAACTTTCCAGATTATAACATTATATGAAGTATATGTCAAATAAAAATGTTACTTGAGTGTATGCCGACAGCATACCAAACGTGAATTTAATGCGATATAATTTTGATGGAGCAGAGCGGACGCACTCCGATTTGTGAAAAATCGGGGCGTTTTTTTATGTAATGTTCCGATTTACTTTTATCCGACGCTATGTTATAATTTTTTTATAAGTATCTACGAGGTGATGCGAATGAATATCAAAGATAAAGCGGCGGAGCTCTGCGACGATATCAGAGTTTACTGGAAAAAGCCTCCTGTCGGACGGTATATGTCGTTCAGGGAGATCGTCTCTCTTGCGGTCGGCGGATTGGGAATTCAATTCGTTGTTTTCTGCGCTCAGAATATGATAATCAGCATCGGCAATACACTTCTCAGCAACACGATAGGTATTGCGCCGAAGCCTCTTTATATAATCTATCTCCTCAGCGTTATTATCAGCTTTCCGCTGACGGCGCTCAGAGGTAAAATAATCGACTCATCAAGAAGTAAAAAGGGACGCTACCGTCCGTTCATTCTTTCGATGGGTGTACCGACCGCCATACTGACGATCGGCTTTGTGTTTATGCCGTATGAACGGATGTCGATGTTTGCAAAGTGTCTGACCGTTTTGCTGTTTAACGTCGGTCTGCAATTTTTCTATATGTTCTACTATGATGTAGACGTAAGCATTATTAACGTCCTCTCTCCGAATACCATTGAGCGAAGCGACGTAACCTCTATCAAGTCCGTAGTAAATTCATTTGCGCCGACGCTCGGAAATATTATTCTTCCCCTTGTTGCAAGAGCGATCACGGGAGAAAACACCCTCGTTGATATCAGGATTTACAGAACGTTTTATCCGCCGATGGTTATCTTCGGATTCTTCCTCGGACTGCTTGCCTATTTCAATACCGAGGAAAAAATTGTTCAGGCGAAAACTCATACGGTCAAAATCAAATTTATGGACGCTCTCAGAGCCGTTGTCCGCAACAAATATTTCTGGATCATTTCTCTTGCAACATGGGTCGGCTTTCTTGAGAATGCGGTTCAGAGTATCATGGACTGGCTTTACAGCTATCAGGACGCCTGCAGTGCGGCGGAATATTCGCTTATTATTACCATAAGAGGAAATGCCTCGCTTTGGCCGATGCTTTTCATTCCGTTCCTGATAAGAATTATGGGCAAGAGAAAAATTCTCGTTGTCAGCAATATCGTCAATGTTATTTTCATCATTTTGATGCTGCCGATAATCCGTTACGGCGAGCTGTCGCAAATTATGTGGCCGCTGATGTTCTGCTTCTTCTTCAACTATATGGCGGCTCACGCAGTAACCTTACTTACGCCCGGAGTAAACGGCGATATCAGAGATTATCAGCAGTATGTCACGGGCGAACGAATTGACGGAATGTTCGTTGCCGTCGGTGCGATCGGAAGCTTTATCACACTCCTCACCAACTCCGTTCTCCCCGAGCTTTATGACCGTGCAGGCCTTAACGAGGAGGTTGCAAGAAGTCTCGGCTTTGACGGAAGCAACGTTTATGAGGTGCTTTCCGATCCGATGTATTTCAAGAATATCTGCAGCGTGCTTATTATCGCCGCAACTGTCGGAGCGTCGCTCAATGTTATTCCGTATTTCTTCTATGATCTGACGGAGATCAAGCAGAAAGCGATGGTCACCGTTCTTAAAATCAGAGCCTTGTTCGAGGACTACGGAAACGGAGTTCTGTCCGATGCCGCACTCGTTGAAGCAATCGACATAATCGAGGAGTCAAAGCTCTATTACGGTCAGAACACCGTAAAGCCCACTAAGGACGAGATCAAAAAGGCAAAGAAAACGAAGGACAAGGCTGCCGTTAAAAAAGCAAAAGAAGATTACAAAAAACTGAAAGAGAGAAACGAAAAAATCGAGATCGCACAGTACGTTGTCAAGGAGATCAACAAGTTTGAAACCGAGGCGGTCAAGGCTCAGGTTGAAGAAGCGAAAAAGATCTATGACGCAGGACTTGAAGGTCTTTACTCTCTTGAAATTCCCTCGATGAAAGCGGCAAAGAGCTTGCCGAAAAATTCGGAGGACGAAAAGGATATCCGCCGTAACGCAATAAGCAGAGTCAGAATGATAAAGGATTCTCAAAAGGCTCTCAAAAAGCATTATTCCGACGGAATAGAAAAATTTGACGTCAGGATTTTTGACCGTCTTTTTGAAAAGGAAGACGAATTGGACGCAGAGATAAAGGAAACCGTCAATACGCTTCGTGAAGCGTCAAAACAGCACGACAAGGAAGCGGAAAAAGCGGCGAAAGAAAAAATAAAATTGCTCAGGAAAGAGCGTGAAACCGTCCGCAAAAAAATCAAAGAGGTCACGGACGAAAATTCAATTTACACCCGTGCCGCAAAGCCTTATCTTGAGGCCGAAAAGCTTCTTAAACAGCGTGAAAACTATATGCACTATGAGGACATCAAGCAGGGCTACGAGGAATCAAAGAAACGCAACGAGGAGGAAATAAACCGCCGACTTGCAGAGGAAGAGGAACTCAGAGCAAAGCGCAGAGAATATGCCGCCAAGGCAAAGGAACAGCGCAAGAACAAAGGAGGAAAAAATGGATAAGCTGACTGTAAAAGGAACACGAATAGTCGATTCTCACGGACGTGAAAGAATTTTGACGGGAATAAATGTCTGCGACAAGGGCAGCTATGAGGAGGGCAAGAGCAGAACCTACGGCGAGCTGTGGAAAAAAGGACTTGCCGCCGACTTTAAAGAGCACGGAATGGATCTTATCCGTCTCGGACTTACATGGGATGCGATTGAGCCTAAGCCGGGCGAATACAACGAGGAATATCTCGGCTTTATCGGTGACATTCTTGACGAGTGTAAAGAAGCCGGAGTTTACGTTTATCTCGATATGCACCAGGATCTTTTTTCAGGTTCAAGCCTTCTCTGCGGCGACGGTGCGCCGAAATGGGCGACGCTGACAGGCAAATATAAATATCAGCCGACAAAGATAGTCTGGGCTGAGGGATATTTCTGGGGCAGAGCCGTGCATCACGCTTTCGACGCTTTTTGGGACGATCAAAAAATAAACGGCAAGGGCTTGCAGGTTTATTTTGAAGAAATGTGGTCTTATGTGATCGGAAAATTTAACGATCACCCTGCGGTCATCGGCTTCGACTTTTTCAATGAGCCTTTCCCCGGAAAAAGCGGCGGAAAAGCGTTCAGAGAGCTGGTAAAAAAACTTGTATCAACTACGGTTTTTGACGGAACGATTTCCAAGAAAAAGCTCATTGAGCTTGCAACAAAAAGCGAAGATCCCGTGAGAGTTCTTGATCTTTATACAGGCAAGCACCTGCGCAAAATAACGAGTGTCGCAGATGATATCATAAAAACCTTTGACACAAAAAAATACTTTCCGTTCATCAACAAAATGGCGAGAGCGGCAAGACGGTGCGGCAGCGATAAATTTGTTTTTATGGAAAACAGCTATTATTCCAATCTCGGAATCCCTTATTCGTGTCCCCGTCCCGTGCTTTCGGGCAAGACGGATAACAACGTAATTTTCTCTCCGCACGCCTATGATTTTATGGTGGACACTCCGTCATATAAATACGCCAGCAATGACCGTGTCGGCTCGATCTTTGCCGAGCACAGGCGTTCTCAGATGAGGCTCGGCACTCCTGTTATCGTCGGTGAATGGGGCGGCTTTGCAGAGGGCAACGAGTGGTTTCCGCACGTTGAATTTCTGCTTGATCTTTTCGATTCCTACAAGTGGAGCAACACCTACTGGGCATACTTCGACGATCTGAGGGAAACGGAGCTTTATAATGATGTGCTCACCCGACCGCACCCCGTTGCAGTAACGGGCGAGATCGAGCGTTACCGATTTGACCGAGAGGAAAATTCCTTTACTCTCGAATTTAAACAGAGCGAAGAAACAAAGGCAAAGACCGAGGTTTTTGTTCCGTCCGTTCCGAAATATGCTGAGCTTGACGGCGAGGAAATCAAGATCAAGAAAAAGGGCGTCGTCCGTTTCCAAACCGAGCCGGGCGAACACGAAATT
>JAXJRE010000312.1:0-8686 GCA_036310785.1 Acutalibacteraceae bacterium | reverse complement strand
TAACAATAAACTCTCTGATTGATTCCTCATCTTCTGCAACAAGGATCTTTATTGTTTTCATTTTTTTCCTCCTAAAATCGTAGTATTGAAATTATCGGTGAGATTGCTGTTCTTAACTCCGAAATCATAGCCGTCCTGAGTTACGGTGTAAACATAATCGGTGCTTCCGTAAGAAGTAAGGATCTCGGAGTCCTTATACTTGCTCTTTGACTGCTCGTCATTTTTATCATAATACGAAATGCTGAAAAGCAGCTGTCCGAGCTTGTCCTCATAGCTGTTCCAATGGTAAAAATCCCATTGACCGTCATTTCCGAGAACGGTTATTCTGCCAACCCAACTGCTCGGAATGTTCAGGATATAGCCTGCGGTTTCGTCAATAACGGAATACTGAACCGCACGGAGCTTGTTATCTCTGAATTTAACCCATTTTGTATAGTATGCACTCTTTGTCGGAGCTTCCGTGTTATCAGTTGAATTCAAAGCTACTGCAGACGGAGTGTTGTCGGCAACCGAGCTGCCCGGCATATCCACGCTGACGGGAATTTCAAGGAAGCCGTCCGAGTCAATATCCTGACAGGAAAGGCGCATATGTCTGAGCGTCTGAGAGGTAGACTGTGTTGAAACGTCAAACAGAGGCGCTATCAGGGAATTTGTTTCATCATCCCAGTAAATAATCTCTGTCAGCATATCGTTGTCGCCTTTGTAGGACTCAACATATATAAGCTTCAAATCGTCAACCTTTTCGGTCTTGATGGAAGAATAGGCGGAAATATTTCCGTCAGTTTTAACGGAACTGAGGATTTGCATGGAAACCGTCTTTTTATCAAAGGTGTAGACGGTTGCCGCACCCGTGAAATGATCGGAAACAGTCGAATCAATACTCATAGCAAAGATATCGTCAATTCCGTCGCCGTTGACGTCAAAAACATCAAGAGTTGAATACGGGAAAGAAGAAAGCAGATTTATTTTTTCACCGGAAATATCATATACGGCGAACGCCTTGTTAGTCTTGCTCGAAAAAAGATTCCAGCCTATTATAATTTCCGAGGAGCCGTCACGGTTAAGGTCAGCAAACTTCACCTCGTCAACCGAGCTTCCGAGTCCGTCAAAGGTTTCAACGGGATACCAGTCATTCTCCTTGAACTCAAAATAATACATTTTGACAAGATCGGGATTTTCCTTTTCAGTATAAAAAACAAGGGCTTCCTCGTCGTTATCTTCGTCAAAATCATTGACAATGAATGCTGAGCGGTAACTGCCGTTTTCGGGAGTCGAAAGGTTGTAATTCTTATCAACGATACCCTCGAAGCAATCCTGAAGCCCCTGATACTTACCCGAGAGCTTGGGTGGTCGAAGAAGATTGTCAAAAGAAGATAATCTGAACGAACAGCCGCTCATTGAAACGGTTATTGCGGCAATGAGAACAACGGCAAAAACTGCCCTGAGCTTTTTCACAGAACCTCTCCTTTCGATAATCTTAAAATGCATATAGCTTTACATTTTACCCATTATAACAGTCATATCATTATAGCACACTATATGTAACTTTTACAACAGAAAAAAATAATTTTCTTATATTTTTAACAACTATTTAACATATAAAGGAAATTAAACAGCCTGCATCGGTTTTATAACCGATACAAGCCGTAAAAATCAGAATTTAAACAGGATTATTTTTTTATAACTGTCGCTGTATAAGAGCCGTTGATCCAGCAGTTCTTTGAGTTTTTAAGCGTAACTGTACACGGAACGGAATTTTCACCGGTTTTTAGCTTTAATCCCGTGAGGTCAATCGAAATGCTGATCATATCCGAGGTGATTGAATTAAGATCGGCCTGCTTTCCGACAACGGTTATGCTTCCGATCGAGCTGATATCAACGTCATTTTTTGTAACGGAATCAGAGCCCGTTATGGTAACAGAGCCGCTTTTGACGATGAAATCGGAGGAAGAAAGCCCGTCTGTATTCAGCTCAACATAGAACGAGGACGTGCCGTCAAGCATTTTTGCGTTTTTAATGTTGGCAGCGTCAAAGGAGAAGCTCTTGTTAGTAGCCGAAATTTCGGAAAAATCTATTGTACCGACAGTCAGGTTTTCCGAGGTATCGGAGCCGTTCTGAAGTAACGCAACCTTAACATACTGCGGTGAAATGCTGTACTCGATCGGCTGATTGATATAGTCCGAGGGTGCATTCTTAAACGCAATACCCGTGGAAACATTTTCGATTTTATATACAGGCAAGGTAACCGGAACAGTCAGCGAGCTTTCTCCGTTTATCTTGACGTATTTAAGCTCAAGATCGTTGCCGTTGCTCAGGACAATATCGGAATCATAAGTCTGAGTTTCGGTCATTTTCCTGTCAATTTCAATGTCGGCATAGGCCGCTGTAACGGTGTTTACCTCGGTCTGAGCACCCGAAATTTTTACGGTTTTTACATTATAGAAAATATCTGATTTGTCAAAAAGATAATCATCGGGCGTGTATTCCTCAAGGTCGGAAATAATTCTCGGCGTTACCTCAATCTCTTTCTCGGCGTATTTGTCGAAAAAGACCTCAATATAATCCGAAGATTTTGAAACAATTTCATAGTCGGCGTTAACGTCCTTTGCGGTTACCTTAACAAGAAGGCTGTGCTTGCCCGCAGAATCGACATAAGCCGTCTGAGCCGTTGCGTCAAAATCATCTGCGGTCAGAAGATCTCCGCCGACAATATAGCGGTTGCCCTTAACGGTAACATTGATTGTAAATTCACTTTGACCGAAGATCTGAAGACCGAGCTTATCCGGCACGCTGTTGTTCATATCAATTTTAACAGGGATATCCTTGATCTCGTTTTCAATAACGGGAGCATACTCCAGCGCAACAACTATCCAGAAGATAAATGCAACAACGATTGAAAAAACAATAACAAATTTTGTGTTCGAAAAAAGCTGTCTCAGTGTAAATTTTGGCATTTTCATTTTTTGAACTTCTCCTTTATCTTGGTAAGAAGTACGGAAAAGAACGAGCTTTTTGCTTTTCCTGCTGTACTCGGAAGAATGTAGTCCATAAGCCTTTCGATAAGAACACCGTCGGAAATACCTCTCTCAAGCTCACCGCCGCAGGCAATGGAAATCTTGCCTGTTTCCTCGGAAACGACAACGGCAACAGCGTCGCTCTTTTCGGAAATTCCGAGAGAAGCTCTGTGACGTGTGCCAAGCTCGCTGCTCAGCGAATTGTTTTCCGTCAGCGGAAGAATACATCCGGCGGCAACGGCTCTGCCGTCCCTGATAACCACACCGCCGTCATGCAAAGCGGAATTTGGGAAAAACAGCGAATTTATAAGCTCTCTTGAAACCTTAGCGTCTACGGTCGTACCCGTGTTGATAATATCGCCGAGCATAGTATTTCTTTCAAAAACAATCAACGCACCGATTTTTTTGTCGCTCATATCTCTGCAGGCCTTACAAATTTCAAGCACAGCTCTTTTCTTCCGCTCATAGAGTGCGTCGCCCTGCTGTGCTCCGAAGAAATTGAGAAAAGCAAGCCTGCTTCTGCCCATTGATTCAAGGGCATGACGGATCTCGGGAGTGAAAAGAATGATAAGTACAAGAATAAAATCACGAAGTATGGTCTTGAAAAGATAGGTGCTCGCCTGCATATTCAGAAGGCTGATTACTGCATAAAGAACAGCAACGAGTACGAGTCCTTTTACAATCTGAATACCTCTTGTTTCCTTGAGCATTTTAATTGCGCTGAAAATCAGAAAAGCAACAAAAGCGATGTCGAGAGTGTCGGTTATTATATTGTAGGATGAAAACAGCGCCAGCAGTCTGTCCCAGAGCATGCTGATATTTTCGAGAAAAGCGTTCATAATTATCCCCGTTTAAAGTTATTTTATAAATTATATCACACAATTTAAGCTTTATCAATAAGGCAGACGCAGTGAGCCGAAATTCCCTCTCCCCTGCCTGTGAAGCCCATTTCCTCCTCGGTGGTTGCCTTAACGCTTATATTATCAGCATCGGTAGATAGTGCGGCGGCAATATTCATTCTTATTTCCGGAATGTACGGCTTCATTTTCGGCTTCTGCGCAATGACGGTACAGTCAACGTTAATTACGGAATATCCGTTATCTCTGAGCCTCTGAAAAACCTGCCTGAGAAGCACAAGACTGTCTGCGCCGAGATACTCGGGATCATTGTCGGGAAACATTCCGCCGATATCACCCATGGCCGCCGCTCCGAGCAAAGCGTCGCTGACAGCGTGCAGAAGCACATCTGCATCGGAATGACCTAAAAGTCCTTTTTCATACGGTATATGAACTCCGCCAACGATCAGTTCCCTGCCCTCAACGAGCCTGTGAACATCGTAACCGTGACCTATTCTCATTTATATCGCCTCCGAGGTAACAAGTTTTTTATATTCATCATAGGTTAAAAACAAATTAAAAATTTCAAGCATAGCTTTCGTAGACATTCTTTCAGGCAGATCGAGCTGTCTGAGCAGGTTTTTTCTTCTTTCCTTGCTATCGGGCGCACCGGTGAGCTTATCGTCATAGAAATCGTTCAGAGTGATCTCTTTATTTTTCGCATCACTCGCTGCAACACCTATTCCCGCCTTTGCAAAAGCCTCGGCAATGATTTGGGCAGAAACTCCCTCAACTCCGAGTTTGCCTTCTTTGGAATAGCTTTCTTTGCGCTTTTCCTTGCCGAAGATATCGGGAATATAAACGTTTGTAATAAATTCGTTCGGAACGATTGAGGAAATAAAATTTCTGATGACAAAGCCTGCAGAATCGCTGTCCGTAAGTATGACAATGCCCTTTTTCTCGGCAAGCTTTCTGATTAGCTTCTGCTTTTCCTTATCCTTAAAAATACCGAAGCCCTCAGTCTCTATTATTATACCGTCAATTATCGAGGAAAGCTTGATTTTATCGTATTTTCCCTCAACAATAACGATCTGATCGACTTTAATCATATTTTCTCTCCGTTTGCAACAAGGAAAAGCTTCGTAATAGTCTGTTCAAGCACAAGCCTGCCGCCGATCGAGGTCGATTTCAACAGACGGTCTGCGTCATTGAGAACATCAAGAAACGTTCTGAGCTGTGCTACAGAATATTTAGAAGCGGATCTTGCCGCATTTGTAAGCCTGAATTCCTTGTTTTTGTAGTTGAAATCCTTTGCTGCGTCCTCGGCTCTGAGCCCTCCGCTGACATAAATTTTTGCCCTGTACATATCGACATAAGGAGTTATAAGAGCGCCGAGAATATTGACAGGCTCCTCTTTCATTGCAATAAGCGTGTCGAGAATATCCATCGCAAGGTCGCAGTTGCCTGCGGTAAGAGCCTTTGTAAGGTCGAAAACCCTCGCCTGAACATTTTTAACAACAACAGCGTCAATGTGCTCCTTGAGTATCTCTCCGTCCCTTTTGTAGGCGCAGAGCTTGTCAAGCTCATTGATAATAACTGTCATATCGTCACCGATCAGGGAAAGAAGATATCGTGCATTTGATGAGGATACGGAACAGCCTCTCGATGCGGCTCCTTTCTCAACGAGCTTGATAAGATCGTTTAAGCCTGCGTGAGCAAATTCAACGGAACAACCGATACGGTTGACCTCGGCAATTATCTTTTTGCCCTTTGCGCTTTTCATATTCACGTCAAGGCTCGGATTGGCAATCAGAATAACCGTTGTATCGGGAATATCCGATATCAGCTTTAGAAATTTATCCGTCAAGTCTGCGTTAAAGCTGTCGAGCGCAAGATCCTTGATTAGAATCAGCGTTCTTTCGCTCATCATCGGCAGAGCCTCCGCCGCCTGACCGACTTCATCAAAGTCTATCTCCTTACCGTCATACTGATGAAAATTGAAATCGGCAAAGGTCGGATCGACAGTCTTTTTGATAATAAGGGATACATAATGCCTTATCAGATATTTTTCTTCGCCGTACAGGAAATAAAGACTTGCAAAATTGCCTGAGCTGAGCTGTTTTTTCAGTTCAATTTCATTGATCTGCGGCATTGTTATCCCTCCTTAACGCTTATTTTATAATCATTATTTTTTATTGTAACGCAAATTTCACCTAAGTCTTGCGTGGAAATAATATTTCTCTGCTCGGTTTCTACCGTAACGATATAATTATAAAAATCCGCACCGTCGGGTATTTCTGAGCAAATAAGAATATCTCCGACAAGATATTTATCCGGAATATAATCGTCGCGAAGAATAACGGTAATTATAAAACCGTCAACTTCACATACAGCCACGGAGTAGCTTTCTTTTGAGATAAACCTGACTTTCGCTCCGTCCCACAGACGGATATCTGCATCGGACGCTTCGGTTATTTTATCTTTGTCACAAACAGAGTGCAAGGAGCCGTTTACATCGGGTACTATCAACCTGTCAAATTCAACTCTTTCCAACAGCGGATAAACCGACGACGAGCCGCTTCTGACAAGATCGGCAACGATAACATCGGCTTTGCCCGATTGACCTCCGAGAGCGTCGCTGACCTCGGAGGATAGATATTTAAAATCACCGTCCGAGCAGATAACCGCCCTGTGTTCACTATCGTATAGTACCACAGCAACATCTCCGTCAACATCAAGAACACTGACATATGTACAGCCGTCTTTTTCAAAATAATTAAACACACTGCAAAAAATCACAGTTGCCGCAAGGCTGACGCAGGAAACCTTAAAAGCGGTTTTATTTTTAAAAAACAGTACCGATCCGATTATCACGGAATAAAGGAAGATAACGCCGTATTTCCAATAATCGCTCTCTGTGTCCACACAGGCGTTCGGCAATGCCGAAATCTTCTCAATGATAAAAACAATGTACTTTGAAATTGATCCCGATATAACAGCAAGAATGTCGCTCATACCGGAAATCGGATAAAACAAAGCGCATAATCCGCTGAAAAGCATACATAATGAAGCCGCATAGCTTATCAAGACATTTGTGATAACCGAGTAAACGGAGATATAGCCTATAAAAATTATCACAAAACAAAGCGATCCGAGTGTTGCGCTGACGGAAACAAAAATAAGTTCAAGAACGGATTTTACTACCGAGAAAAATACACCCGACGGGAGCTTATAAATAACGTACTTTTTTAACAGGGGTTCAAGAGTGATAATACCAAGCGTTGCGGAAAACGAAAGCAAAAATCCAATATCAGCCGTAATCATGGGATTTATTATACCGAGGACAAGTGCCGAAAAGCCGAGAGAGTTGACCGAATCGGACTTTTTGTAAAACAGATTGCCTGCCAGAACAAGCAACAGCATTATTCCCGACCTGCATACCGACGGAGTAAAACCCGTCACAGCCATAAAAAAGACGGTAAAAGCCATTCCGATCAGGGAATTTAAACGCTTTTTTACTTTGAGCTGTTCGAGCAGAGCATATAAGCCGATTACCCAGACGGAAAGATGCATACCGGAAACGGCAAATACGGGCGCAACGCCTGCGAGCTTTATCTGAGCCGAAAGCTCATCTGAAATAAAATCCTTGTTGCCTGTCAACATTCCGACGCATATTCCGCCCAAATCATTCGGCAGTTTGTCAAGAATTCTGCTTTCAACGGTTTTCCTGATTCTGAGAAGATAAAATCCTATCGGTTTATCCTCATTTTTAGTAATTTCAATCGGAAAATTTTCATAATTACTGACATATCCGCCGAGGAAAAAGCCCTTTGAACGATAGTAAAGCTTAACGCTCTTTTCTTCTGAACCGAGATCGTAAAGATGCACCTTTAACCTGACTGTATCATAAGGCTCTGCATCAATATATTTTGCGGCGGAAAGCCTGAGCTTGGTTTCAAAGTCTGTACCGTCAACGGTAATTGTCTTTAGCTCGTAATAATAGCGTGTTCCGTTGAAGAACGGCTCGTCAAGAACGGTTGCGGTAATTTCAGCCTCATGATCCGTAATCCTTTCGGCATCGGAGAGCTTGTAATCGGCAAGCACCTCAAACGACACTCCCGAAAAAATGAGTGCGGCGGCAACAAAAAACGGAGTGATACGCTCCCTGAATTTTCGTATAAATGCGGTCAAGAGCAGTATTATCACACCTGCACCGACCGCCAAAAGCGAAAATCTGTCGTCAAAATAAGTGCAGACAAAGAGAATGAATAAAGACGAAAAGCCCATGATCGCCATGGGCCTGTATCTCAGTTTCACTTGAAAATAAGCGGAAGCTCGCCGAGAAAGACTATGTCGTCTCTCTTTGCGGCGTCACCCTCGGCAAGAATTGCCGCCTTGGCAACGATATCAACATCAAACTTTTTAACAAGCTTCTCAACGGATTGAAGCGATTCGCCCGTTGAAATTACATCGTCAAGAATAACGATTTTTTTGCCTCTGATCTGCTCGCCGTCGGTTCCGTCAAGAATAAGCTTCTGCTCGGATTTGGTGGTGATGGAATTGACCGTAACGCTGACGGGATCACGCATATAAACCTTCTCTTTTTTGCGGACAACAAAGTATTTTTTGCCGCACTGACGTGACATCTCGTAGGCAAGAGGAATACTCTTTGCTTCAGGAGTGACGATATAGTCAAACTCGGGAAGCTTTTCGAGAAGCTCCTCGGCGCAAGCAACGGTAAGCTCAACATCACCGAAGATGATGAAGCCTGCGATCGAAAGCTTATCGTTAAGAGGACAGATGGGAAGCTCCCTTTCAAGTCCTGCAATTTTCATT
>JAXJRE010000311.1:0-4222 GCA_036310785.1 Acutalibacteraceae bacterium | reverse complement strand
GAATAGGTACAGCCGTGCATATGCTCAACGCCGCGGATCTTTATAACGTCCGTGCCTGCGCCTCTGACGTCTGCTCCCATAGAGTTTAAGAAGTTTGCAAGGTCAACGATATGAGGCTCTTTGGCGGCGTTTTCGATGATCGTTAACCCCTTTGCCTTGACAGCGGCAAGCATAAGGTTGATCGTCGCACCGACGGAAACCATATCAAGGTAAACAAGACCGCCCGTAAGGTTGGGAGCTTCAACGTCGATCATAGCGTTTTCCTTGAGGGTGACGGTCGAACCGAGGATCTCAAAGCCCTTGATGTGCTGGTCGATCGGACGGACTCCGAAATTACAGCCGCCGGGCATAGCGACCTTGGCTCTGCCGAAGCGTGCAAGCAGAGAGCCTATCAGATAGTATGAAGCTCTCAGATGCTTTGTCATATCGTGTGAAACGACGTAGGAATTGATTGTTGAAGAATCTATATCGTAGGTATTCTCATCCACCTTGGTGATCTTTGCGCCAAGCTGGTGGAGAATTCTTATCATCATTGTAACATCGCTGATATTGGGGATATTTTCAACCCTGCACACATCCTGCGCAAGGATAACTGCCGGAAGAATTGCGACAGCGGCATTCTTGGCACCGCTGACGGTAACTTCGCCGTGGAGCGGCTTGCCGCCGTTGATATATATCTTATCCACCCGTTACACTCCTTATAAAATTTTATATGTAAAAAAGATAATTTTCTCATTTATGCCACAAAGGGGGCAATTAACCAAATTTATTATAAACCTTAAAGATTATAACACTATTCAAGTCAAAGTTCAATATTTTTTTGTTTTCCGGCAGAAAACCTTTTTTTATAGTCAAAAACACAAAATACAACACATAAGAAAGAATAAAACACTATATATTGTGTCTTGCGGTTTGCTAAAAAACACACGGTGATTAAAATTCAGCATATTGTACAAAAAGAACGCCCCTTTTTTATAAAAACACAATATGTTGATAGCATTGATATTTCGACAACAAAAAATTAAAATCTCCCGTCACGGTTATTATTTGTTATTGCGTCAATAATAATGTAGGTGATAATATGGAAATTTTAAAAATATGTCTGACATCAATTTTAGCAATTATCGAGCTGTTCCTTATGACAAAGCTTATGGGCAAAAGGCAGGTTTCACAGCTCAGTCTTTTTGACTACATCAACGGTATCACGATAGGCTCAATTACTGCGGAAATGGCATTCTCGCCGCTGAAGGACTTCTGGAAGCCTGCTGTTGCGATTGCCGTATTCAGTCTTTTTGCCGTGCTTTTCTCGGTGCTTTCCGACAAATCGGTGCAGTTTCGCAGATTTTTTGTGGGCAAAGCAATTATTCTGATGGATAACGGAACGATTTACAGAGAAAACCTAAAAAAATCAAAGCTGGATCTGAACGAATTTCTCACACAGTGCAGGATAGGCGGATATTTCAACCTTGACGATCTGCAAACCGTGGTTATGGAGCCGAACGGACAGCTCAGCTTTCTTCCGAAATCGACGCTGAGGCCTGTAAACCCGAGGGATATGGGTATGCACCTTGAAAAGGAGACCTCACCCGTTGTCGTTGTTTCCGACGGTGAAATCCTGCATGAAAACCTCAAAGCCTGCGGAAAGAACGAGGTCTGGCTGAGGAAAACGCTCAAGGACGGCAATTATCCGCCGATCGAAAAGATTTACGGCGCATTTGTCAATAATGACGAAATATCGGTCTATGAAATGAACAAAGAAGAAAAAGACAATGACATTTACTGTTAAAAATAGGGCTGTCGCAGGTTATTGCGGCAGTCCTTGTTTTTTATTAAGCATTTAAAATACTGTTAATATATTCGGCAATTTCCTCGTTTGTTCGTTTTTGCACAACGCAATACCTGTCGGACGACTTGCAGGGGGTGAAGGTGTTTTTGCCGTCACAGTCAATTTCAACGCTTACGGGATCGGATAAATCATAAAATTCACAGTTGCCCTCAAAGGCATAGTGTACGGTGCAGAGATCCCAGCTGTCCCTGAGGTACGGAGCTTCCTTTCTGCCTGTCCAGAATTTGTAGGAGTCACAAACAGGATTGTTCTCTTTTTCCTCCGCGAAGCCTGTCAGAATACCCTCGCCGACTTCAAAACCGCAGAAAACGACCGTTCCCTTGAATTGATCGAGTACGGTACGAGCTGCCTCGGGCATACATTTGATGTTATACTCCGTTCCCGACGGTGAAATACAGCCCATAGCGACGATTGAATGTACCTTTCTGTTGAACAGCTCGCAGTCGTTTTTGATAGCCTCGGCGACCGAAGAAAGCGGACCTACCGCAATAACGGTAACGGATTTGTCCTCCGCCTTGCTCAAAGCCTCGGAATAGAATTCACATTCGCTCATCGCTTCAACCGTTTTGCCGCAGTATTTCTCTGAAACAGGCTTGTTATATGATGTTCCGTCGGCAAGAAAACCGTCTTTGCCGTATTGACCGATGGAAAATTCACCGAGACCGCAATGCTCGCCGATAGCCTTTATTGCTCCGTTGGCATAGGGATTTGATGTGCAGTTTACCGCACCGAGAAAATCGACATCGTATTTCCTGACATAATATGCAAGCAGGGCGAGTGCGCCTGCGTCGTCGCAGTCGGGGCCGATATCCGTGTCGAATATTACGGCTCTTTTTCCTGATTTCAAGGGCTCGTAGCTCATATTTTTCTCCTCTCGTCATTTCGTTGCGAAAAATAACAATATCTTTGTCGG
The DNA here is from genome assembly GCA_036310785.1 of Acutalibacteraceae bacterium. Lineage (GTDB taxonomy): Bacteria > Bacillota > Clostridia > Oscillospirales > Acutalibacteraceae > CAG-488. The sequence goes on along the minus strand of JAXJRE010000311.1, from coordinate 1,463 downwards.
CTTATTATATCACATATTTTCACAGGGGAAAAGCCTGTATGAAAATTTAAGGAAAATATGTTTTTCTTTTATTGACATTTTTCTTCAATATGATATCATAAAGAAAAATGTCAGGAGGAATAATATGGACAGGATAGTTAATGTCGGAGTGATCGGCTGCGGAGGTATTGCCAACGGAAAGCATATGCCGGCACTTCAAAAGATAAAGAATGTAAGAATGGTTGCATTCTGCGATATAATCGAGGAAAGAGCCGTTGAAGCGGCGGAGAAATTCGGCGTTGAGGGCGCAAAATCATATACGGATTATAAGGAGCTTCTCAAGGACGACAGCATCGAGGTTGTCCACGTTTGTACGCCGAACCGCTCACATGCTTTCATTTCAATCGACGCAATGAACGCAGGCAAGCACGTTATGTGTGAAAAGCCGATGGCAAAGACCTATAAGGAAGCCAAGGAGATGCTTGAGGTTTCGGAAAAAACAGGTATGAAGCTTACGATAGGCTACCAGTCACGCTGGAGACCGGACTCCCTCTATCTCAAAAAGATGTGTGAGGACGGCGAGCTCGGCGAAATCTACTACGGTAAAGCCATTGCTCTGCGCCGCCGTGCCGTTCCGACCTGGGGAGTTTTCCTCAACGAATATGAGCAGGGCGGAGGTCCGCTCATCGACATCGGTACTCACGCACTTGACCTCACACTCTGGATGATGGATAACTACAAGCCCAAGATGGTTGTCGGTACGACCTTTGAAAAGCTCAAAAATCAGAAAAACTGCGGCAACGCATGGGGCGACTGGGACCCCGAAAAGTTCACCGTTGAGGACGCGGCATTCGGTTTCATCGTCATGGAAAACGGCGCAACGGTTATGCTCGAATCAAGCTGGGCGCTGAACATCAGACACCCGAAAGAGGCAATCACAATGATCTGCGGCACCGAGGGCGGAGCCGATATGTTCGACGGACTTGACATCAATTTCATCAAGAACGGCAGACAGTGTATCCTCAAACCCGACCTCAAGGCAGGCGGTGTAGCGTTCTACGAGGGCGACGCAGACGAAAGCCCGTCCGTTCTTGAAGCAAGGGCATGGATTGACGCTGTTGTAAACGACAAGGAGCCGCCGACAAAGGCAAGTCAGGCACTTGTTGTAACGCAGATTCTTGAAGCGATTTATGAATCGGCTAAATCAGGCAAACCCGTCTATTTCGACTAACTCTTGACGGATCTTTTTCCGTAATACAGCCCAAGCTCCCTTGTCAATACACATAGTATTGACGGCGGAACCTTGAACTGTCTGACGAAAAAATCTCTCGTCAATAGTGCGTTTCTCGCTTTGCAAATGCACTGTGAACAATTTTCGATATTGACGGATCTTTTTCCGTAAGATAGACGTTAGATATTAGACGATAAAGCTTTGAAATTTGATGAAACTATGCAAGGCTTCCCCTTGAGGGGAAGCTCCGCCG
>JAXJRE010000310.1:0-2866 GCA_036310785.1 Acutalibacteraceae bacterium | reverse complement strand
TGCTACCGCTACGAAAAGCCTCAGGCAGGTCGCCTTCGCGAGTTTCATCAGTTTGGCGTTGAATGTATCGGCGCCGCCTCCCCTGCCGCAGACGCAGAGGTCATTTCACTCGGCAACGAGATCTTCGGATTTCTCGGAATTGACAGGATCAGCCTTGAGATCAACTCTATCGGCTGTCCCGAATGTCGCAAGAAATATCAGGACGCTCTGAAAGCCTACTTTGAGTCTCACAGGGACGAGCTTTGCCCGACCTGCCTCGAAAGGCTTGAAAGAAACCCCATGAGAATACTCGACTGCAAGAGTCCCATCTGCCACGAGATCAGCGAGGGTGCGCCGATAATTCTCGACTATCTCTGCGACGAATGTCACGACCACTTTGAAAAAGTTAAAATGTACCTTGAAGCGATGAACATTTCCTATACGGTCAATCCGCACATCGTCAGAGGACTTGATTACTATACACGCACGGTATTTGAGTTTGTGACCGACGCACTCGGCGCTCAGAGCGCAGTCTGTGCAGGCGGACGCTATGACGGACTTGTCGAGGAGCTCGGCGGTCCTCACGTTCCTGCTCTCGGCTTTGCTCTCGGTCTTGAGAGAATACTTCTTCTGCTTGAGGCTCAGGGAATTGAGCTTCCTGCGGCAGATGTTCCCGAAATTTACATCGGCAGTATCGGTGAAGCCGCTCTGACGAAGGCGGCGGCTCTCGCTCTTGAGCTTCGTCAGTCGGGCATCGGCGCACAGTTTGATGTTGTCGGTCGCTCGGTAAAGGCTCAGATGAAATATGCCGACAAGATCGGCGCAAGGTTTACGGCCGTCCTCGGTGACGACGACCTTGCCGCAGGCGTTGCAAAAGTCAAGAACATGGAGAGCGGCGAAACTCAGGAAATTCCTCTTGACGGTTTTGCCGACGAGTTTATGGAATATTCGCTTCAATCAGCGGCACAGAAATTGCAGAATACAGCCGCCGAGGATATGAGCGGCGTTGATTTAAGCAAAATTTTAGGAGGCTTAATATAATGGACTTTATGACAGGTTTAAAGCGCACCGACTACTGCGGCGACCTCAGAATCGGCGATGTCGGCAAAGAGGTAACCGTTGCAGGATGGGTACAGCGTCAGCGTGATCTCGGCGCTCTCATCTTCATCGACCTGCGTGACAGAACAGGTATCGTACAGCTCGCATTCGGCGAGGATACGGACAGAGAAATTTTTGACAAGGCTTTTGCGGCAAGGAGCGAATTTGTCCTTATGGCAAAGGGAATTGTCCGTGAGCGTTCCTCAAAGAATAAAGATATCCCGACAGGCGACATTGAGATCGAGGTCAACGATCTTCGTGTTCTCGGCAAGAGTGAAACTCCGCCGTTTGAGATCGTGGAAAACTGCCAGACCTCAGAGCTGACAAGGCTTAAATACCGCTATCTCGACCTTCGCCGTCCCGATCTCCAGCGCAACATTATTATGCGTCACAAGATCTGCAAGATCACCCGTGACTACTTCGATGAGAACGGCTTTGTTGAGATCGAAACACCTATCCTCATCCGTTCCACTCCCGAGGGAGCAAGAGATTTTCTTGTTCCCAGCCGTATCCACAACGGAACTTTCTATGCTCTGCCGCAGTCGCCTCAGCTCTACAAACAGCTTTCGATGGTTGCAGGCTTTGACCGCTATATGCAGATTGCACGCTGTTTCCGTGACGAGGATCTCCGTGCAGACCGTCAGCCCGAATTTACTCAGATCGACCTTGAGATGTCCTTTGTCGATATGGAAGATGTTCTCAATATCGGCGAGGGCTATATGAAACGAGTTTTCAAGGAAGCTCTCGGAGTTGACATTCAGCTTCCGCTTCCCCGTATTACATATAAAGAGGCAATGGAACGCTTCGGCTCCGACAAGCCCGACACACGTTACTCAATGGAGCTTTATGACCTCAGCGATATCGTTAAGGACTGCGGCTTTGCAGTTTTCAGCAACACGGTCAAGGAGGGCGGCTCAGTACGAGGCATTACCGCAAAGAACGCTTTCAAGTCTCTTTCAAGAAAAGAGATTGACAAGCTCACAGAGTCCGTCAAGGGTAACGGCGCAAAGGGACTTGCATGGGCAAGGCTCGGCGAGGACGGAACGGTTTCCTCCTCCTTTGCAAAGTTCATCACCGAGGACGAGCTGAAAGCTATCCTTGACAAAGCAGGCGCAGAGGCAGGCGATGTTGTTCTCATCATCGGCGACGTCAAAAATTCAATCGTTTTCAACGCTCTCGGCGCACTTCGTCAGGAGGTTGCAAGAAAGCTTGATATAATCCCCGAAGGTCAGTTCAATCTCCTTTGGATCACCGAGTTCCCGTTCTTCGACTGGGACGAGGACAGCAAGACCTGGGTTGCGATGCACCATCCGTTCACCGCACCGATGGACGAGTGCCTTGAATACCTTGAAACCGACAAGGCAAAGGTCAGGGCAAAGGCATACGACCTTGTCCTCAACGGCATTGAGCTTTCATCGGGATCTATCAGAATTACCAACCCTGAGCTTCAGAGCAGAATTTTCTCCCTCCTCAACCTCACTCAAGAGGAGGCTTACGCAAAGTTCGGCTATCTTCTTGACGCATTCAGATACGGCGCACCTCCGCACGGCGGAATGGGCATCGGTCTTGACCGTCTTGTTATGCAGATGCTCGGCTGTGACAGTCTGAGAGATGTTGTCGCATATCCGAAGGTGCAGAACGCAAGCGAGCCTATGACGGGATGTCCTGCCGAGGTTGACGAGCTTCAGCTTGATGAGCTCGGAATTAAACTGAAATAAACCATTTGGGCTGCCGCACTAAGCGACAGCCCTTCACTTTATATTCTTCCGTTTTTGGTCACGGGACATTC
>JAXJRE010000309.1:0-5358 GCA_036310785.1 Acutalibacteraceae bacterium | reverse complement strand
TGTCTGCTTTCACACCTCATCCGCCTCGTTCCTCGGCACCTTCCCCTCAAGGGGAAGGCTTGAATAGACCTTATTTCTTCAGCTCAACTATTGTAATATTCTTCGCCGGGATATTTGCCTGATTGATAACAAGATCCTTGATTTGCAGGGAAACATTGTCGGTCAGCACTCCCTTGCCCACGATAACCTGACACACATCGCCGTCGATTATCACAACGCAGTCGCTTGAAATTTTCGCCGTTATCAGGTTTTCAAGATCGACTTCGCTTTTTATCGCCTTTGAAAGCTCCGCCAAAGCCTCCGCCGCTTCCTCTGCGGCTTCGGAGTCTGACTGAGCGTCTTTTATTACTGCGTTGAGAGTTTCCTTTGCCTCGTCGTGGGCGGCCTCACGCTTGACCTTGAAGCCTGCCATTGTCTCCGACGACGCCGTTGTTGCCGAAACATATTGAGCGTCACCGAGGTTTTCCGCCTGTCGGTTGACCGTGGTTTGGTTCGTGTCGATTACGGACTTAACTCCCGGACGTGAGAAATACCAGTTGACAAAGACCGCCGCTCCGAGCGTCAGCACAAGGGCGATTGAAACAAGCTGTTTCCTTTTGATTATCATAACTATCACTAACCTCCGATATATTATTCTGCGGCTGATTTAATTTTTGCAATGCTTATGCGGTTTGTGCTTATTCCGAGCACGGCGGAGACCGAGGAAACAATTTCCTGCCTGACCTTTGCCGAGTCCGCACCCTCGCAGACGACCGCCACACCCCGTATTTCAGGCTCGATCACCTTTAAAAGCAGTCCCGACTCATTGTCGTCCGAGTCGATGACTATGTACTCACGCTCCCGTGAACCGTCGCTGCTTTTCTCTTTGACGGCGTAGACATTTTCGTCACCCGAAGCAAGCGTCACCATTACCTGCGTGCGGCCTGCGCCGTCTATTGCGGAGACGATCGAGGTCAGACGTTTTTCGATATCCTCTTCATAGCTGTCACGGATATCTGTCTCGGATTTTTCCGAAGTTTTTTCTTCGGTTTTATTTTTCGGCGGCATAAGCTCCGAAAGAGTAAGCAAAATTATTCCTGCGAGTCCCACACAGATTATTATTGCAAGCTTTCTGTCCCGCTTGATTTTTTCAAGAATTTTTTCGACCGTTTGCTTCATTCTTTCACCTCGATTTCAACTTCGATTCCGAGACGGGCTTTTATATTTTTCTCTGCATTTTCAAATCGATTTTCGTATTCTTTTTCTGCTATTATCGAAACGTTTTCTATCTTCATTTCATTTCCGTTTTCTATATTGATACTTATGCTGATAACGGCGTTTTTTATTCCGCATTCAATGAGAATATCGAAAATTTTTTCTTTAGTCATCTCTTGCAGATATTCTGCGGTTTCGTTACCGTACGTTTCCGAGGACTGAGCTTCGGGAAGTTCAATTCCGTTGAGCAGCTCCATAGGATCGGCTCCTTTCAGAAAAGGGCTGAGTATGGCGCACATGAGGAACAGCGATACCGCCGCCCTGACAAGCTTTTCCGTCGAGCCGCCGGGAGTGACGGAAAGAATGATTGCTCCGACTATCGCCGAGATTGTGACCGCATATGCCCATTGTCTGATTTCCGTCATTTTATCCCGCCTTTATCACAAGAATGAGAGCCGTTGAAATAATAAAAAGAACGGCGTTGAAAAGTAAAACAACATTCAGCAGGGTTATTGATGAGGCAAGGGCTTTCAGAAGATCGGCAATGCCCTGCTGATTGAAAAGCTCTCCGACCGCCGCCGAAAGCTTCAGCGCAAAAATCCAGAAAAGAAGCTGTATACAAGAGGGCAGATTGATAAGCGCAACCGCCGCAATTCCGAAAACACCGACCGTGCTTTTTACGAGGACAAGACTGCCGATAATTCCCGAATATGCTTCGCTCAGTGCGCCGCCGACAACGGGCACGGCAGAGCTGATAACCAGCTTGATTCCCTTTGAAGCTACGGTGTCGGCGGCATTGGCAAGCGCACCCTTGATACCGAGAAAAGCGACAAAAAGGGTTGAAACAAAGGTCAGTACGGCGGTCACGGTCTTTTTTATCAGCGAGGTTATTCCGCCGAGCTTGAAGGACGGCATAACCGATCCCGTAATATCGAGAGCCATAACCGCACCGACGATCGGCACTATGTAGCCGTTTGACATTCCCGAAATTATCTGCGCTCCCGTGAACGCTATCGACTGAAAGCTCATAGCAAGTGTGGGATTGCCCGTTGCGGTTATTACTGCGGCAAGCACGGGAATGAGCGCAAGCATCAGTTTTTCGCTAACGGTAATTGAAGATACCGCCGAGGATATTGAGGTGGAAAGTGGGGAGATGACGGAGATAACGCACATCAGTGTTCCGACTATCCCGACGGTGTTTTTAATCCTGATATCGTCGGGAGCGAAGCACTCAAAAATCGCTATGATAATCACAACGGCGATCAGCCTGACCGCAGATTTTGTCGGAGCTTCTATACTGCCGGTTATCAGCTTTTTTGTGAGGCTCCAAACCTTCTGTGGGGTGACGCTGAACATTGAGTCAAAGTCAGCGGAATCAGCCCCGATTTCCTTGAGAAATTCCTGAGTCTGAGAATCAAGACTTTTATAAATTTCCTTGATGTCGTCGGTGTAGGATGCCGCTCCTGCCGAGACCGTAAAAAGAAAAAACACGGTCAGAACAGACAATATAATTCCCGAAAATTTAATGAACTTCATATTATTCAAGCAGCCCCTTTGCCAGCTCGGCAAGAGTTTTTATCAGCGACAGGCACATGGCAAGGATTATCGACTTGCCTACAAGCTCAACGACGGTCGCAAGAGCGGAATTGGAGCTGTCGGAGCAGATGTCGGAGCCGATTTTTGTAATAACCGCTATGCCGAGAATTTTCACAAGCAGGCTGAGATAACCTTCGCTTATCAGCTCCGTCTCGGCAAACAGCCCGTCCGTCTCGATGAAAATGTTTTTCAGGTATTCCACCGCAAAAAAGGCAAGGACGGTTATGCCTGCGAGCTGAACGAAAACGGCAAGTTCGGGTTTTGACTGCCTGACCGTAACGGTCAGCACGGCGCAGATTATTCCCACCAGCGCAAATTTGAAAAGTTCCATATCACATTCCGAATACGGAGGAGGCCGAGGAATAAAGCTCCTTCAGCTCGGGTATCAGCATGGCAACAACGGCGATCAGACCTGCGAGAACAACGAGCATTGCATATTCGTCACGCCCCGATCGGCTGAGTATTTGCTGGAGAACGGCAACGATGATGCCGACCGCCGCAATTTTGATTACCAGTTCCATATTCCGCTCCTAAAATAAAATTATAAAGATTCCTATGCCCGACAGCATACCGAGGCCGCAGGCGAGGGACGCATACTGCTCACGCTTTTTTCTTGCCGCCAGAAGCCGCTCCCGTGCAAGCTCCGTGTGATAACGGCAGTTTGCAATCTGACCGTCTGCGTCGCTTTTGCCGAGGTTTTCTCCGAACGAATAAAGAATACAGGCGTCCTCTCCGCCGATGCGGTCGGAAACGGACAGCGACTTTGCCCAAGCGGAGCATAAATCCTCGCCTTTTTCGGAAAGAGAAAGACATATCGGAAGAAAGTCAAGCTCTTTCAGCTCATCCTTTTCCGCAAGGGTTTTTATCAATTCGCAGGTCGGACGGCTGAGATAGCTGATCTCGGTTTCGACCGTTCCGAACATCAAAAGCATTTTTTCAAGAATCTGAACTCTCCTGCTGAGCCTGAAAGCTATGTAACGTCCGGTCATGGCGCAAGCAAGCCCCATTACAATGAGTGATATGATTTTCATATTTTGCACCTTTCAGTTTCTGTTCATCAATATCTTTTTTATGCCGAAATTCTTCTCGTTGAGAAGCACGCAGGCGTCCGCAACACCTGCATCGCTGAGCAGGGCGAACTGAGGTCTGCGTTTCAGCTCGGTCAGATCGGAGCAGTGCATTGTCACTATGAATTTCACTCCGCAGTTGAAAAGCGAGCAAAGCTCCTGCGACTCCTCAAGAGTGCCTATTTCGTCGCAGATTATCACGTCGGGGGACAGGGTGCGGACGGCGATGCTTATTCCCTGAGCCTTTGGATAATTTTTGAGAATATCGGTGTTGAAGCCGAGGTCGCCGCCGCTAAGCTCGGAGCGTTCGTCGATCACGGCAACCTTTTTCATTCCCTCGTCGGAGATCAGACGGCTGAGATCACGCAGAACGGTCGTCTTGCCCGACATCGGCGGACCGCATATCACCGTGTTGGGTATTCTGCTGTAAAAAAGACGGTTGTATATCGGCTGAGCACAGCCTCGGTATTCGGCAGGTACTCGTATGTTCATTCCCTCAATATTTCTGACAGAGGCGATTTTTCCGTCCCTGACGACCGCCGTGCCGTAAACTCCGATACGGCATCCGCCCTCAAGGGTGATGAAACCCTCGGCAATGTTTTCGGTCAGACTGTGGACGGAGTAATTGCACATTCTGATAAAAATATCCTCGATCTCCTGCCTTGACAGCGTCAGAAGTCCCTCGGAATAGAAGCCCGTCAGACGCCCCGAAGCTGTCAAAAGCTCCGTTCTGTCGGCAAAGATAAGAACGGCAGGTCTGTCGGCTCTGAGCCTGATTTCACACAGCCCGTCAATTTCCTTTTCGGCAAGAGAGGAGAACACAGGGGGAAGATATTTTAAAAGAAAGCTGAAATTTTCTTTCTTGTCCCGCCTCATATGCACCACCATTTATTTTTTATGACTTCTTGTCCCGAAATAGAACAGGGAAACTCGAAAAGTTTAACTATTAACTGATTGTGATGAAATTTTGTTGAAATACTTTTTGGGGTATGATATAATTACAATGCCAAGCAAGTTAATAATTGTGCAATGTAAAGCGTGTGGGCATTTACTCGGTAAAAATGCACACTCGATTTTCTGCATGTTTTGCTTGCACGAAATACTTGCTTGGCGGCTATGAGCTGTGTGTTTTTCTGCACGGCTTTATGCCGTGCATTTTTTGTTTTACGGGGGTTTTATAATGAGCTTTTCGGAGAATTTCAAAACCGCAAGGAAAAAGAAAAAACTCACACAAAGTCAGGTCGCCGAGGCGTTGAGTATTGACCGTTCCGCCGTTGCACACTATGAAAACGGCACGGCGATGCCGCAAGCAAAGAACATTCAAAAAATCTGTGATATTTTGGATATCCCGATTGAGAAGCTGTTTGAATGAATCAGATTGTATTTTGCCGAGTCTTGTTGCAAGGGGAGGCGATTTTTTAGACGTTAGATTTTAGATTTTAGACTTTAGACGATAAATTTTTAAAATTTGATGAAACCTTACAAGGCTTCCCCTTGAGGG
>JAXJRE010000308.1:0-2183 GCA_036310785.1 Acutalibacteraceae bacterium | reverse complement strand
TGGCGGAGAGAGTGGGATTCGAACCCACGGTACGTTGCCGTACGACGGTTTTCAAGACCGTTCCGTTATAACCACTTCGGTATCTCTCCTAATGCTCGGATATTTTATCATAAATTCACGGCAATGTCAATATAAAAATAAAATTTAGTGTGGACTTTTTTCATTTCATAATATATAATCTTATCCGAAGGAGGGGATTTTATGCTGAACAGCGATGACAAAAAAACTGCGGCGTATGTGATAAGCTCGGTTGCCGCTGTCATCAACGGCACAAAGCCGCCCGAAAATGACGGCTTGGACTGGCAGAAAATCATCAGTCTTGCTCAAAAGCACAGCGTATTAAATATCCTTTCCTATGCGGCGGAGGAACTCACCGTTAAACCCGACGAAATGACGATGAAATACCTGCGTGAATTTCGTATGCAAAAAACTGTCGTTGAGGCCCAGCAGGAGCTTGCCGCCTGCGACATCTGCGAAAAGCTTGACGAGATGCAGGTCAGGCATATGCTTCTCAAGGGCTCGGTTATAAAAAATTATTATCCCTCCCCCGATATGCGCACAATGGGAGACCTCGACATTCTTGTTGACGCCGACCGCTGTGATGAGGTTGTAAAAGCCTTTATCGAGGACGGTTTTGAATTTGCAGGAAAAGGCGACCTTCACACAAATATCGTAAAAGGCAACGCATATATTGAATTCCACCGTTCAATGGTTGACAGCTTTCACACGGTGCTGTCGGAATATTACGGCGACGGTTTTAAGCGTGCCGAAAGATGTGACGGCAGTTTCTCCTACAAGCTGTCCGACGGGGATTTTTACGTTTTTCTCATTGCTCACATTGCAAAGCATTATCGACACGGCGGAACGGGAATACGTTCCCTGCTTGATCTGTATGTCTACGAAAAAGCGTTGCCCGATCTCGATTTTGAATACATCAATCAAGAGCTTGAAAAAATCGGACTTCTTGAGTTCTGCGAAAAGATTAGAAATATTGCTTTCAACTGGTTTTCGGGAAGCTTTGACGGCAAGTTTGATCTGATGTCGGAGTACATTGCAGCCGGAGGAGTATACGGCATTGAGGGAACGGAAATGCAGAACAGCTATATTTTCGATCATATCGACGAGGACATTCGTTTTCAGAAAATCAAGACGCTGTTCAGGATAGTTTTTCTCGGATATGACGAGTTGAAAATCCGCTATCCTTTCTTAGAGGGCAAAAAATTTCTTCTTCCCCTGTTCTGGATAATCAGGTTTTTCGATACTCTTATTCACAATCCACGCAATGCCATGCAAAGGCTTGACGATTCAAAAAAGATAATGAGTATTGATGAAGAAATGGTGGAAGTTCAAAGAATTTCGGGAATAAAAAAGCTTTAATTTCGGAGGGAAAATCAGTTGATCGGTCTCGGCACAATAATTAACTCCGCTGCAATAATAGTCGGCGGAGTTTTCGGTTTATTATTCGGCAAGCTTCTCAAGGAAAGAGTTCAGGACACTCTGCAAAAAGCCAACGGCGTTTGCGTGCTTTTCATCGGCATTGCAGGTGCAATGGAGGGTATGCTCAGGTTGTCCGGCTCCACCCTCTCGTCGGGCAGATCAATGCTGATCGTTGCAAGCCTCGCCCTCGGTGCCCTTGTCGGCGAGCTGATGAACATTGAGCATTGGGTGGAACGCTTCGGAGAGTGGCTCAAGATCAAAACAGGCAACGCAAAGGACAATGATTTCGTGAACGGTTTTGTAACCGCTTCGCTGACCGTCTGCATCGGCGCAATGGCGGTCGTCGGTTCAATCAAGGACGGAATTGAGGGCGACATATCCATACTCACAACAAAGGCAATTCTCGACCTGATAATAGTTATGGTTATGACCTGCTCCTTAGGCAAGGGATGTATTTTTTCAGCGATCCCCGTCGCCGTATTTCAGGGAACAATAACGGCACTCGCAAGGCTTATCAAGCCTCTGATGACCGAGGCGGCGTCAGCCAATCTTTCACTTATAGGATCTGTACTGATATTCTGCGTCGGAGTAAACCTTGTCTGGGGCAAGAAAATAAAGGTTGCAAACCTCCTGCCGTCGCTTGTGTTTGCCGTAGCAATTTCCTTTATTCCGATTGAGCTTTAAATCCAATTCGTCATTAGCGGCAAAAAAGCACACGGTTTTTTTACACCTAATCAATTTATATC
>JAXJRE010000307.1:0-1051 GCA_036310785.1 Acutalibacteraceae bacterium | reverse complement strand
CTCCGTGACCACAACGTGGAATGCGCAGAGGATTTTGTATATTGCCGAAAGAAAATCGCCGAGCAAATCAAGGCTTATGAAACCGAGCGGCAGCATATCCGTAACCGAATACGCAGAGCGAAAACACCCGAAGAAAATAATTCTCTAAAAGAACAATGCAGAGAAATCACCAAAAATCTGACACCCTTGCGCAAGCAGCTCATTATCTGCGAGCGCATTGAAAACAAAGTGCCTCGACTCCGTGCTTTGATCGAACAGGAAAAGCAGCTGGAGCAAGGCAGATACAAGTACAAATATTATCACCAAAATAAAACGAAACAAAGGAGTTATGAACGATGACCAATATATCAATCAACAAATTACACGAATTCAGAGATCACCCTTATCAGGTGCTCGACAACGAAGAAATGAACAGCTTAATCGAGAGCGTTCAGCAGCAGGGCATTATGACGCCGCTGATTGTACGACCGCTTGAAGGCACAACCGACGAATACGAAATCATATCCGGACACCGCCGCTTTCGTGCGGCACAGAAGGCAGGGCTTGCAGAAGTTCCTGCCTTTATTCGTCCCGTCAGCCGTGATGAAGCGGCGATTATGGTGGTGGACAGCAATCTCTACAGAGAGCATATTCTTCCGAGCGAGAAAGCCTATGCTTACAAGTTGAAACTTGAAGCTATGAGCAGACAGGGTTATCGATCCGACTTAACTTCCAACCAAGTTGGTCGGAGGTTGGAAACAGCAGATATTATAGCCGAACAATCTGACGAGAGCAAAACACAGATTCGTCGCTATATCCGTCTGACAAAGCTTATCCCCGATATTCTCAAAATGGTCGATGAACAGCGTATTGCATTTTCTGTAGGCGTAGAGCTGTCCTATCTAACCGAAAATGAGCAACAGGATTTGTTTGAAGCTGTCGAGTTGGAGGACAAAACGCCCTCGCTCTCACAGGCGATACAAATGAAAAAGCTCTCTCAGGCAGGCAAACTTGACAGCGAAACCATATCAAAAATCATATCCGAGGAAAAACCGAATCAGCGTGAGAAAAT
>JAXJRE010000306.1:0-13680 GCA_036310785.1 Acutalibacteraceae bacterium | reverse complement strand
TAAATGGAGCTGGTGGACGGACTCGAACCCCCGACCTGCTGATTACAAATCAGCTGCTCTACCAACTGAGCTACACCAGCGTCTCAACGCTCGTATACTATACCACAACAGAAAACTTTTGTCAACACTTTTTTTAATTTTTTTGTTTGCAAGGCTAATGTTTGAATTTATAAATTATTTTTTGCCGGAATATGCTCGCCGACAGAAAAAATCGGCAACTTTTTTGTAAAAATTAAAAAAATATCCGTTTACCTCTTGTAAATGTATAGTATTATTTGGTAAAATAAATCTATAATTTATGAAAAGAGGGTTTTTTATGGCAGATATGGCAACAAAAGCTTTTTACAGAGCTTATCAGAAAACCTTTATGGTTGCGGAATGTTTCTTCGACTGGTCGGAGCCGGAGCTTCTCAGAGGTCCCGGTGCGGTTAAGGAGCTTCCCGCTCTTGTTAAATCAAAAGGCATTTCGAGCGTGCTCGTTGTAACGGACAAGGGACTTATGAGTCTCAACCTCCTTGCAGGTCTTTTTGAGCAGCTTGACGCACAGGGAATTAAATATACCGTTTATGACGGAGTTCAGCCCAATCCGTCCATTGAAAATATCGAGGAAGCCCGCAGACTTTACCTCAAAAACGGCTGTGAGGGTATCATCGCATTCGGCGGCGGCTCACCGATGGACTGCGCAAAGGCTGCCGGCGCAAGAGTTACCAACCCCAATCTTACTGTTTCTCAGATGAGAGGCGAGCTGAAAATCAGACACAAGCTTCCTCCGTTTTTCGCAGTACCCACCACGGCAGGTACAGGCTCGGAAACCACACTTGCCGCCGTTGTTACAAATATGCAGACGCATGAGAAGTATGCGATCAACGATCCCAAGCTTCGTCCCAAGTACGCCGTGCTCGATCCGGAGCTGACGACGGGACTTCCGCAGAAGATCACTTCGACAACGGGTATGGACGCTCTCACTCACGCAGTTGAGGCATACATCGGTCTGAGCGGAACGAAGTCAACCGACGATTATGCCGAGAGAGCAACAATACTTATCTTTGAAAATCTTGAAAAAGCGTATAACGACGGCAAAAATCTGAGAGCCCGTGAAAATATGCTTATCGCATCTTTCTATGCTGGAATGGCATTTACAAGAGCTTATGTCGGCTATGTTCACGCTATTGCTCACAACCTCGGCGGAATTTACGGAACACCTCACGGACTTGCAAACGCTGTAATTCTTCCTCACGTTCTTGAGTATTACGGAGAGGCCGCATATCCGAGACTTGCAAGGCTTGCCGAGATAGTCGGTCTCAATGGCTATTCACAGGCTGACAAGGCGATGAACTTCATCGACGCAATCAAGCAGATGAACAAGAATATGGGTATCCCCGAGCATTTTGATTTCATCAAGGACGAGGATATTCCGACCATTGTTGAACGTGCGCTGAAGGAGGGCAATCCGCTTTATCCCGTTCCTAAGATTATGGACGCAAAGGACTGCGAGAAGGTAGTCAGAGCGATCAGAGGATAACGGAAAAAGAAATATTTATTTTTAATCAACCGCAGGCAATCCGAAAGGAAGGCTTGCGGTTGATTAGACTTTAGATTTTAGATATTAGACGGTAGACGATAAAAATTTAAAGTTTGCAGGAACTAATTCAGCCTCCCCTTGTTGCAAGGTAGCGAAGTGTCGCTACCTTTACACAAGGGAGCCGAAAGGTTTCATCAAAATTTAACACGATACTGTCTAAAATCTTAATTCTAAAGTCTAACTTTCCACCTCATCACCGCCTGCGGCGGAGCTTCCCCTCAAGGGGAAGCCTTGGAAAGCTTCATCATATTTCAACATTTCATCGTCTAAAATCTAATAGTCTTTTTTCAGCCTTCCCCTTGAGGGGAAGGTGGCACGGAGGAACGACGTGACGGATGAGGTGTAAAAGCAGACATTAGATTTTAGACATTAGACTTCAGACCTATAATACCTGCTTTTGAGCAACTGTTTTATTTTTTCTCTTTAAAAGTGCATTTTTTGCAAATTGATATTGACATAGTAGCGTTAATATGATAAAATATGTTGCAAATTATAAAGATTACCCCTGCAATCTGCGGAGGGAGGGAATACAGTGAGTCAGGTAAAAGTTAAAGAAGGCGAGTCTTTGGACAATGCACTCAGAAGATTCAAGAGACAGACTTCAAGAGACGGTGTTATCCAGGAAGTTCGTAAAAGAGAGCATTATGAGAAGCCCTCTGTAAAGCGCAAGAAGAAGTCTGAGGCCGCTCGTAAAAGAAAGTTCAAATAAGCATCAAAAAACCGTTCGTTTCGGCGAGCGGTTTTTATCTTAGATATATAAACAGACAGAAAAAGAAGCCGGGGTTAACCGACTTCTTTTTCCAATAATTGAGGGGTTTATTGAGGAGGGGTATGTACTCATGGGAGTTGCGGCTCTCTCATTGAGTACAGTTAGATAATAACGGGCAAATGTTAACCTCGTATGAACTTTCTGTTAGCGTTTGGTATATTCTTTGTGAATAAAAGCACGAAATAATTCTGAAAAAATCGAATAAAAAGGTTGAAAAGCCTGTCTCAATGTTGTAAAATCAAAGAAACCATAATACTGTAAGCGGAGGTTTTTGATTTGAAATTAGCGGTTCAGCTTTATACGCTCAGAAATGACTATTCAAACGGCGAGGAATTCCTCAAAATTCTCGAAAAGGTAAAGGAAATCGGCTTCGAGGGCGTTGAGTTTGCAGGCTATGCAGGACTTGAGCCTGAGGTCATCAAGGCTAAGCTCGATGAGCTCGGACTTGTTGCGGTCGGCTGTCATATGGGCTTGGAGAATTATGAGGGCGAAAAGCTTGAGAAGTCCGTTGAGCTTGGCAAGACTCTCGGAATGAAATATATGGGCGTCGGCGGTGCGCCTCATTCAACTAAGGAGGAGATCGACAGAATCGTCAATGTTTTCTCCGCCGCAAACGAGCGAGGCAAAGAGGACGGAATAAAGTTCTACTACCACAACCATACCGAGGAATTTGAAAACGAGATCGACGGAAAGCTTGTCATGGACAGGATCGCCGACGGCGCATATCTTGAAATTGACACCTACTGGAGCTTTGCCGGCGGTGCGGACAACTACAAATACATAACGGAGCACAAGGACGATATTGTTCTGCTTCATATCAAGGACGGTATCGACAGACATCCCAAGGCTCTCGGTGAGGGCGACAACGATCTTCTCAGCGTGTTCAAGGCGGCTAAGGAGACGGGCATCGAATGGCTCGTGCTTGAGAATGACGATCCTCAGCCGACAGGTGTTGAGGATATCACAAGAAGTATGGCTTATTTTAAGGCAAATCTTTAATATAGGAGCGTAAACTTATGAAATTAGGAGTTTTTACAACACTTTTACAAAATCTTCCTCTTGAGGAAGCTCTAAAATATTTCAAGTCTCTCGGCATCGAGATGATTGAGCTTGGCTGCGGCGGATATCCCGGAAACTCACACTGTGATCCCGAAACTCTCCTTAACGACGAGGCAAAGTTCAACGAGTTTGTTGCACTGATTGATAAATATGATATGCAGATCAGCGCACTGAGCTGTCACGGCAATCCCGTTCATCCCAACAAGGAAATTGCCGCCGCTTACGACAAGACGATCCGTGATACGATTCTCCTTGCCGAAAAGCTCGGAATTCATCAGATCAATACCTTCTCGGGCTGTCCCGGCGACTGTCCCGAATCGAAGCATCCCAACTGGGTGGTTTGCCCGTGGCCCGAGGATTTCAGCGAGGTGCTTAAATGGCAGTGGGACGAGGTTCTTATTCCTTACTGGAAAGACCTTGTTGCATTTGCAAAGGCTCACGGTGTCAACAAGATCGCTCTTGAGCTTCATCCCGGCTTCTGCGTTTACAACACGGAGAGCCTTCTCAAGCTTCGTGAAGCGGTCGGTCCGGAAATCGGCGCAAACTTCGATCCGAGCCACCTTATCTGGCAGGGTATGGATCCCGTTGCCTGCATCCGCAAGCTCGGCGATGCTATCTTCCACTTCCACGCAAAGGACACGAAGATCGACAAATACAACACCATGGTCAACGGCGTTCTTGACACAAAGCCTTATTCTGACGAGATCAACCGCTCATGGATCTTCCGCAGCGTAGGCTACGGCAACGACGAGCTTTACTGGAAGGACATCATCAGCAATCTCCGTCTTGTCGGCTATGACTATGCCATCAGCATCGAGCATGAGGACAGTCTTATGAGCCAGAACGAGGGCTTGTCCAAGGCTGTTGCAACCCTGAAAAACGCACTGATTACAGAAGCAACAACAGAAATGTGGTGGGCTTAAATCGTCCATAGCACACCGATTCCTGCGTCAGAAAATCTTGAAATACCTATGTATTCCTGCGATTTTCTTCCTTGAACTCGGCGCACTCTGAACGATTTAGAGTTGTGCATAGCACACCGATTCCTGCGTAATAAACATATATAACAATTAGGAGCAATTCAACAAATGGTTAACGGTAAAATAGGCGGCGCAGTCATCGGCTGCGGCGGAATGGGCAGTTGGCACGCCGAAAAGATGTCAAAATATATGAAAGACCGCATGGAGCTTGTCGGAATTTACGATATCAATCCCGAACAGAACAAGGCGGCGGAGGAAAAGGGCTGGCACGCTTTTTCCTCTCAGGAGGAGCTTCTTGCCGACGACAGAATAGACTTTGTTGTCGTCGCAACGCCGAACGACTTCCACCACGATATTGTCATTGCCGCTCTTGAAGCAGGCAAAAACGTAATGAGCGAAAAGCCTGTCACAATGTCAAGCGAGCTTCTTGATGATATGATTAAGGCGAGTGAGAGAACGGGCAAGTTCTTCACCGTTCATCAGAACAGAAGATACGATCCCGACTATCTGACGGTAAAGCGCCTTTATGACGAGAACATTCTCGGCAGGATTTTCAGAATTGAGTCCCGTGTTAGCGGATCAAGAGGTATTCCCGGCGACTGGAGGCAGAGAAAGGCTCAGGGCGGCGGAATGATCCTTGACTGGGGTATCCACATTCTCGATCAGGCTCTTATGATGTTCAACGACAAGAAGCTTGTTTCGGTCTACTGTCAGGTTACTAACATTACAAATGACGAGGTTGACGACGGCTTCATTGCCTCGCTGACCTATGACGATGATTCCGTCTACTCAATCTCCGTCGGCACTAACAACTTTATCGACTATCCCCGCTGGCACGTTCAGGGCATCAACGGCTCGGCTGTCTGCGAATGGGATCTCAGCGGTAAGGTCGTAATGGTTTCCGACTGGGAAAACAAGGACGCCGTTCCTGTCAGAACGGGAGTAGGCCTTACAAAGACCATGGCTCCGAGAACGGACGATTCGATCGACACGTTCCCGCTCCCGAAGGTTGAGGACAAGGGTTTCAGCGGAGAGCATACGCTCTACAACAATATCTGCGATGTTATCGAGGGCAAGGCCGAGCCTATCGTCACGCTCGATCAGCAGAGAAAGCTCATCAGGGTTGTTGAGGCGATGTTCGAGTCTGCCGAGAAAAACATTGTTGTAAAATTCTGATTTAATTCAAGGGCTGTTGCGGATGCAACGGCTCTTATTTTTGACGGCGGTGCAGTCGGCTTCGCTGAATATAATTGAAAAGAATATCCAAAAATTCCGAAACGCTCGGCGGAGCAAAAAGCCGGTAGCCTGCCATACGTTCAAGGTCTGTGCGGTTTACGTCCCACGCACGTTTTGCGACGGTACGCAGATTTTTTTCTATCGCCGAGGGAGTAGAACTCATCAGCCTTGCGGTTTCGGCATAAATATCCCTGGTGACCGAGTGCAGGCGATCCTCGTCCTCAAGCGCAAGACCGACTGCAATGACCGCCGCCTTGTAGCCCTTGTATGTGCTGACTATGCCCAATCTTCTGAGTATGCTTTCAATTTCCATATATATCAATCCTTTCCATTATTTGAACGGGATTCATTATATTTTTCTTCGACGGAAATTACGGAAACTCGGCTTTTTGTGAAGTTTTTCGATGAAATATCCTAAAATCCGCTGAATTTCGACAAAAGAAAAAAGATTCCGAAAAGGAATCGTAAATACGGAAAATTTCTTGACAAAAAATTTTGCTTTGCTATACTGATTTTGTAATAAAATCAAAGGGGACTGTATTATGAAAAGAAGCATAATCAAAGGAACGGTTGCGGCGGTTACGGCTTTGCTGATACTGATTGTTCCGCTGTTGACGGTTGCCGCTTCGGCAAAGAATGAAATCTGTCCGAGAGTATGGGTACACGGCTTTATGGCAACTACGGTATATGAGGACGCTGATGATCCCGATTCCTTGCCGGCATGGCCGCCGACCTCGGACGAAATTCTCGGCGCAGTCAAGTCGAGCGTGCCTGCTCTTGCCGAGCTTTCCCTGACAAAAAACTGGGATCGCTTCGGTGAGGAGATGGGCGACATTGCGGCCGATGTTTTTGCACGTGCGATGAACAATCCCGACGGCACGGTCAAAGAGGGCTCGGGAGTTCATTTTGAATATCCGCCCGAGGACGAGATAACTGCCGACAGTGACATTTATTTCAAATACGACTGGCGAAAAGATCCGATCGAAATTGCCGCCGAGCTGAATGATTTCATCGACTATGTTCTTGAAGCCTCGGACTGCGATCAGGTTGCTTTGACCTGTCACAGCTTCGGCGGTGTGGTTGCAATTACATATTTCACGCTCTACGGCTATGAAAAGGTGAAAACCGTTGTGTTCAACTCAACCGCAATCTACGGGGAGACCTACACGGGCGATCTGATGACGGGAAAGCTCTATTTCAGCGGAGACTCCCTTACAAACTATCTTTACTATGCTTTTAAGGGAACGGAGTATGAATATCTTCTCAATGCGGTGATAAAGATTTTCAACGATTCGGGAATTCTTGACACTGTGACCGAGTGGGTAAATTCCATAACGCCCCGTGTTCAGAAGGAGGTTTGCGCCCGATCAATCGTTCCTCTTTTCGGCGGTTGGCTTGCGATATGGTCGATGGTCCCCGACGAATACCTCGAGGAAGCAACGGACTATGTTTTCAACACGATATATGGCGACAGCGAAACGGACTATTCGGCGCTCAGGGCAAAGATCGAAAACTACAACGAGCTTGTGCGCTGTAAAAAGACAGAAACTCTCAAAAAGGTCAATGAGGAATGTAATGTCTATGTAATTGCCCGATACGGCTATTCCTCTCTGCCGATTACGCCGTCGGCAGACAATATGGGAGACGGAATTGTTGACGTGAAATACGCTTCGTTCGGAGCGACAGCCGCCGATTTCGGCACAACGCTTGAGAACGTCACAGCCGATGCGAAGTACATTTCGCCCGACAAAACGGTTGACGCTTCAACCTGTCTTTTCCCCGAACAGACCTGGTTCGTAAAGAATCTGAAACACGCAGAGGAAACCGACACCATAGAGGTTATGATAAGGACGTTTATGAGATATGACGGACAGGGCACGGTTGAAACCTTTGAGGACTACCCAAGATATACGATTTTTGACGGCGAAACGATATCTCCCGATGAATATAAAGCGGAAAATTCGACATTATTCGACAATCTTCGACTTATTATAAATGATATCTTGAAGCTTGTTAAGGTGCTTTTCGGCAAAATTCGACAAAATTAACGAAAAAACGGGATAACTGCGCCTGCTTTTGCAAAACAGAAAAATACAGGACTGCCACTTTGCGCGACAGCCCTGGGACAAATCAAATAAAAAAACACAAGCCCCACAGCAGATTTTTCCGCCGTGGGGCTGTATGTGTGTCTGTTACATCATGGAATCCATAAAGGATTCGGCAGATTTAATGGCTTTCTTTGCCATCTTCTTGTAGTTCATCTTTTTATTGTTCATCATTGATGAACCGATAATGGTCATTGCGCCGCCTACGAGCATACCGACGCCGATACCCTTTGCGATCGAAGAACCCGAATTTTTCATTTTTCTGACCTCCGTTTTTGTATTTGTTATTATTTTATCCGCCACCGAATTGATTATTCCGATTTATTGTGTTATAATCAACCAAAGAAAAATTTGGAGCTGATTTTTTGAAAAAACAAAAGAAAGCCGCGCTCATAAATGATATATCCTGCATCGGCAGATGCTCATTGACGGCGGCGATGCCGATACTTTCCGCCTGCGGAATTGAAAGCGTTCCCGTACCGACGGGAATTTTTTCCGCCCATACGGAGTTTGACGGCTTCGTCAAAGAAGATCTGACGGATAAAATGGAACAGTTTGTCGAGCACTGGAAAAGTCTCGGAATAAGATTTGACTGTATTTACAGCGGATATCTTGCAAACCGAAAGCAGACGGAGATCGTCCAGCGTTTTTTGCTTGATTTTAAAAAAAGCGATACCCTCTGTATTGTTGATCCCGTCATGGGCGACAACGGTGTTTTTTATAAGGGGATTGACGATTCGTTTATCGCCGATATGCGCTTTCTCTGCTCTGCGGCGGACATTATCGTTCCGAATGTCACCGAGGCATGTATGCTTGCGGATATTGAACCTGAGATTGACGGTTACGGTATGGATTTTGTAAAGGAGCTGCTTGTTTCTCTGAGAAATATCACTCCTGCAAGAATAGTTGTAACAGGGGTTGACCTCGGTGACGGTCAGATCGGCTGTGCGGTTTATGACAGCCTTATGGGCAGAGCGAATATGTTCTTCACTCCGAAAACCGAGGGGCGTTTTCCGGGAACAGGCGACGTCTTTGCTTCGGCTCTGACGGCGTCGGTTATGAACGGCAAGGATTTTGCCGATGCGGTGCAGACGGCAATGGGCTTCACCTGCAAATGCGTTGAGGCAACTCTTGAGGCTGAAACCGACAGAAAATACGGACTCTGCTTTGAGCCTGAAATAAAAAATCTTATCAAATCGCTTGAGTGAGAGGCGGAAGAAAGGACTTCTGAAAAATGGCTGTATTGAATATCGTTCTTGTCGAACCCGAAATTCCGCAGAACACGGGAAATATTGCCCGTACCTGTGCCGCAACGGGTACAAGACTGCATATAATCGAGCCTATGGGATTTAAGATAGACGACAGAAAGCTGAAACGTGCAGGACTTGATTACTGGCATCTGCTCGACATTACCTACTATAAAAATATTGACGATTTCTTTAAAAAAAATCCGGACGGACAGTACAGATTTTTTACGACCAAGGCGCAGAACCGCTATGTTGATGTGGAATACGGCGACAACGTTTATCTCTTTTTCGGCAAGGAGACCAAAGGTCTGCCCGAGGAGCTTCTGTTTAACCACCCCGACGAGTGCGTCAGAATACCGATGATAAACGATTCGTCGGCAAGAAGCCTTAACCTGTCAAATTCGGTGGCGATCGCCGTGTATGAGGTGCTCAGACAGTGGGATTATCCCGACCTGCTTTGCGCAGGAAAGCTGACAAAATTCAACTGGGAGGACGCAGATTAAAATCATTCTCCGACAAGCTTTAATTTGTCTCAGAAAGGAGAGCTGACGCAATGAAAACGGTTGCAACCATTCATACGGACTTTCCGACAAAATTCGGCATACCGAGGCAGAGCGGACTTGTAGAGGAGCTTAAAGGCAGGATAGTCTTTGAGCCTGAGTTTCGCAGTCCCGATGCAATCAGGGGACTTGACGGTTTTTCTCACCTGTGGCTTCTGTGGAAATTCAACACTCCCGAAAACAGCGGCTCGCTGACCGTCCGTCCGCCCAAGCTCGGCGGAAATGTCAGAATGGGAGTGTTCGCAACCCGTTCGCCTTTTCGCCCGAACAATATCGGTCTGTCCTGTGTCAGGCTTGAAAAAATTGACGGCACAGACCTGATCGTTTCAGGTGCAGACCTTATGGACGGAACGGAGATAGTCGATATCAAGCCGTATATTCCCTATGCCGACTGTCACCCCGAGGCTGTCGGCGGTTTTTCAAAGGACGGGAGCGAAAGGCTCAGGGTTGTTTTCCCCGACGGGTTGATGTCCGAAATTCCCGAAAACAAGCGAGCTGCGCTTATAAAGGTGCTGGAGCTTGATCCCAGACCTCAGTATCAGGACGATCCCGAAAGAGTATATGGGTTCGGGTTTGCGGGATATGAGGTTCGCTTTACGGTTGACGGTGGCACACTGACCGTCCGTGAAATCGAAAAGTTCACACTTTGTTAAAAAAATACCAAAAATTCCGCAAGATTTGAGTTTATAATATAATCAAAGGTTAGAGTAAACGTTTTCATTTTTCGACGTTTCTCGGCTAAAAAGACAAAAAGTCCGCTTCCACGGCGGCAATTAAGGAGAGTGTAATTATGAACAGATTTGTACTTAACGAAACTTCTTACCACGGCGCAGGCGCAATCAATGCAATTCCCGATGAAATCAAGAATAGAGGCTTCGGCAAGGTAATGGTTGCTTCCGATCCCGATCTTGTAAAATTCGGTGTATCGAAGAAGGTTACAGATGTTCTTGACAATGCAGGCATCGCATATGAAATGTTTACCGATATCAAACCGAACCCGACTATCCAGAATGTTCAGGCAGGCGTTGAGAAATTCAAGGCTTGCGGCGCAGACTGCATCGTTGCAATCGGCGGAGGCTCATCAATGGATACCGCAAAGGCAGTAGGTATCATCATTGCAAACCCCGAGTTTGCAGATGTCCGTTCTCTTGAGGGCGTTGCTCCGACAAAGAACAAGTGCGTTCCCATTATCGCCGTTCCCACAACGGCAGGTACAGCCGCCGAGGTTACAATAAACTATGTTATCACCGACGCTGAGAAAAACCGCAAGATGGTTTGCGTAGACGTTCACGACATTCCCGTTGTTGCTGTTGTTGATCCCGATATGATGTCCTCAATGCCCAAGGGACTTACCGCCGCAACAGGTATGGACGCTCTTACTCACGCTATCGAGGGTTACATCACCAAGGGCGCATGGGAGCTTTCCGATATGTTCCACATCAAGGCTATCGAGATCATCGCCAAAAATCTCCGCGGCGCAGTTGAGAACACCGCAGAGGGCAGAGAGGGAATGGCTCTCGGTCAGTATGTTGCAGGTATGGGCTTCTCGAATGTAGGCCTCGGCATCGTTCACTCAATGGCTCATCCGCTCGGCGCACTCTACGACACACCGCACGGCGTTGCCAACGCAATTCTTCTCCCGACCGTTATGGAGTACAACGCTCCTGCAACAGGCGACAAGTACCGTGACATTGCCAAGGCAATGGGCGTTGAGGGTACGGAGAGCATGAGCATCGAGGACGCTCGCAAGGCGGCTATCGAAGCGGTAAGACAGCTTTCCAAGGATGTAGGAATCCCGGCAGATCTCAAGGAGATCGTTAAGGAAGAGGATATTCCGTTCCTTGCTCAGTCCGCTTATGACGACGCTTGCCGTCCGGGCAACCCGAAAGATACAAGCGTTGAAGAAATTACGGCTCTTTACAAAAAGCTTATTTGATTGTATAATTAAATCAAGGTTTAAACCGTCGGGTTTTGCCCGGCGGTTTTTTCACACAAAAAGGGGAAGTCGGAAAGCTTCGGAGGTCGTAATATGGACTCGCAAAAGAAAACTCTTACCGTGTTCACACCTGCATACAACCGCGGATATACCATTCACAAATGCTATGAGAGCTTGCGCCGTCAGACCTTAAAGGACTTTGTCTGGCTGGTCGTTGACGACGGCTCAACGGACAACACCGCCGAGCTTATCAAAGAATGGCAGTCCGTGCCCGACAACGGCTTTGAGATAAAGTATGTCTACAAGGAAAACGGCGGTATGCACACGGCTCATAACACAGCCTACGAAAACATCGACACCGAGCTGAACACATGTATTGACTCCGACGACTATATGACCGATGATGCGGTCGAAAAGATAGTCAACTGCTGGAAAAAATACGGCGATGAGAAATATGCGGGAATACTTGCGCTCGATATTTTTGACAACGGCAAGGTCATCGGCAAGGAGCTTGAAACCGACCGATTTGACACCACGTTCTATTCCTACTATCAGAGGGGCGGCAGAGGCGATAAAAAAATTATCTATCGCACGGATATTATGAAAAATTTTCCGCCTTACCCCACCTTCCCCGGTGAAAAGTATGTTCCACTGTCGTATAAATACACCCTTGCCGATTTGCAGTACACGCTGATAATAATGAACGAGCCTGTCTGCGTTGTGGAGTATATGGCGGACGGTTCAAGCACGAATATGTACCGTCAGTATCTCAGGAATCCGCAGGGCTTTGCATTCCTGAGAAAGTTCGATATGACTGCTTTCCCTCAGCCGAAAGACGTCATACGCAACTGTATTCATTATGTTTCAAGCTCGATTCTGATGAAAAACAAGCACTTCGTCTCCGAGTCACCGAGAAAATTTCTGACCGTACTGGCCATACCGTTCGGTGCGGCTCTGACCGTGTTCATCAAGTATAAATCAAAAGATTATATGAAAGTTGAAGGATTTAACAAATAACCCTTGACAATTAAATAATCGGATATATAATAGCAATGTTCAGAGTAGACAGATGAGCGTTAAGTGCTGACGGAACGGGGAGTTGTCCGTCGGACGAAAAGATTTCTTGCGGTTCGTCTGTCGCATCCCGCTGAGTAATATGCGACTTGTCTCCTTATTATTCAAAACGGGTAATAAGGAGGTTTTTTTATGAACAATGTCAACAAGAAAAATTTAACCAAACAGCTTTGCGCCCTTGCTCTGCTGATCGCCGTCGGTGTTGTACTGGGCAGACTCGTCCCCGTCCTCAGTGTTTGGAACGCCAAGATCGAATTTTCATTCGTTGCGGTCATGCTCGCCGCCTGCATTGCAGGACCGATCGGCGGAATGGTCACGGGTGCGCTGATCGACTTCATCGGAGCAATCCTTATGCCGACGGGACCTTATTTCCCCGGCTTTACGGCAACTGCGGCTCTAACCGGACTTGTTTTCGGTCTTTTGCTCTACAAGAAGTGCAACCTCGGAAGAATCGTTATTGCCGTGCTTTCAACTCAGATCGTCTGCGGTTTCCTTTTGAATACCCTGTTCATCTCGATCCTCTACACCAAGGCGTTCACAGTCCTGCTTGCAACGAGAGCGATACAGGTAGTCGTGATGTCGGTTATCGAGATCGTCTTTGCAGAGCTTGTGCTTGACAGAGCGAAGCTGGTACAGAGAATTAAATTGGCAGCATAATCCAAGAACAAAAGAAAAAAATCGGCTTGCATCGGAGTAATTTCCTTGCAAGCCGATTGCTGTTTTTATTTACCACATATTATCCGAATTTTCACAGAACGCAACCATATCGTTTATTTCAAGAACCGTGCCGTCGTCAAGCGTGACCGTGCCGTTCCATTTGCCGAAAACCTGATGGCATATGTTGCCGATGAAGAGCACTCTCGATTTGGTGTAATTATCGTAGAACGGAGTCATTGTCATTTCAAATCTGCCGTCCGACGAGGTGAACACCCAAGGCTTCATCCAGTCGTTTTCGTCCTTTTGCAGATAAATTTCGCCGAGCTTGTGAGCCTTGCCGTTGAGGAAAATTGTGTTTTCCGTCGCCGCACTCATATCGCCGAAGCCCCAGCCGATTTCAAAGCCGAAGATATCGCCGTTCTCAAGACGGGTGCTTCCGTTGCCCCAGTACCAGTTGGTGTGGTAAGGCCAGACG
>JAXJRE010000305.1:0-10589 GCA_036310785.1 Acutalibacteraceae bacterium | reverse complement strand
TGACATCGACGTTTTCGCCGTAAATATCTCTGTCAAAGTCAAGAATATGAGTTTCGCTCAGTATTATTTCCGTTCCGACAGTCGGACGGCTTCCGATGTTCGTGACTCCCTTAAACTTTTCGCCGTCTACGGTAACAACGGACTGATAAACGCCGAATTTCGGCATCGCAAGCTCCTCGGGAATTATCTGATTGATTGTCGGGAAGCCGAGCACACGGCCTCTCTTGTCGCCGTCGATAACACGGGCGAAAAATCCGAACGGACGGCCGAGCATTTTATTTGCTTTTTCGATTTCACCGTTTTCAATAAAACCTCTGATCTTTGTCGAGCTTACCGCACAGCAGTCAACATCTACCTCGCCCGACACCTTGCATTGCAGTCCGAGCTTGCCGCATATTTCACACATCGTCTGCGCCGTGCCCGAAGCGTCCTTGCCAAAGCGGTAATTGTAGCCGCAGCATACAGCCGCCGCGCCGAGCCTGCCGACAAGAATTTTTTCAACAAAATCAGACGGCGAAAGATCCCTTATTTCATTAAAAACAAGCGTTTCGATTCTAAATCCGTTTTCCTTTATAATAAGGTTGCGTTCCATCACGGTCATAAGCATCGCAGGAGCCTTGCCCGTAATCGCTTTCAGGCTGTGCTCGTCAAAGAGCACGGCAACGGGAATAAGCCCCTCGCTTTCAAAGCTCTTTGCCGCTTCAAGCACCGCCATATGACCGACGTGCATACCGTCAAAGTTGCCCAGAGCAACCGCTGTTCTTTTTGCATTGTTTACGTCTGTCATAAGCTCACCGAATTTATTATATATAAAATGTATTATTTTTTTCTGAACATCTGCTTCATTCTCAGTTCCTTTGAAAGCACACGCTTGCGAAGTCTGAGCGATTCGGGTGTTACCTCAAGAAGCTCGTCGTCCTTGATGAACTCCATTGACTGCTCAAGGCTGAGAGTTGAATGTGGAACAAGACGAAGTGCGTCGTCGCTTCCTGCGGCACGGGTATTGGTCATCTGCTTTTTCTTGCAGACGTTGCAGACGATGTCCTCGTTTCTTGAACATTCGCCGACTATCATACCCTCATAAACCTCAACGCCCGGGCCGATAAACAGACGGCCTCTGTCCTGAGTGTTGAAAAGACCGTAGCCTGTGCTCGTACCCGTTTCGTGAACAACGATCGAGCCTCGTTCTCTTGTCTGGATATCGCCCTTGTACGGCTCATAGCCCGCAAAGAGCTGATTCATTATTCCGTTTCCGTTCGTGTCCGTCATAAACTCCGAACGGTAACCGATAAGTCCCCTTGACGGGATTTTAAACTCAAGGTGGGTAGCTCCGCCGTCCCTTGAGCCCATATTTTCAAGCTCGCCCTTGCGTGAGCCGAGCTTTTCGATAACCGAGCCGACATACTGTTCGGGTACTTCGATAATAAGCAATTCCATCGGCTCACAGAGCTGACCGTTAATTGTTTTATAGATAACCTCGGGGCGTGAAACCTGGAACTCATAGCCCTGACGGCGCATTGTTTCAATAAGAATGGAAAGATGAAGCTCGCCTCGTCCCGACACCTTGAAGGTATCCGTTGAGTCGGTCTCCTCAACCCTCATGCTGACGTTTGTTTCGACCTCCTTGAAAAGTCGGTCACGGAGATTTCTCGATGTGACATACTTGCCCTCACGGCCTGCAAAAGGACTGTCGTTGACGATAAAATTCATCGAAATTGTCGGCTCGTCGATCTTGACGAACGGGAGCGGCTCAATACATTCGGGATCACATGCGGTTTCACCGATTTCGATATCCGCAATGCCCGAAACGCAGACGATGTCGCCCATCATTGCGCTTTCAACCTCAACTCTTTTAAGTCCCTCAAACTGATAAAGTCTTGAGATTTTAACATTCTCCTGCTCGCCGTCCTGCTTGCAGAGTACAACGCTTTCACCGCGGAGTATTTTTCCTCTTTCAACTCTGCCGACGCCGATCCTGCCGATGTAATCGTCATAATCAAGGCTTGAGAAAAGTATCTGCAAGGGTCCGTCAATCTCTCCGTCGGGAGCGCTGATATGTTCAAGAATAGCGTCAAGAAGCGGCCTCATATCGCCCTCACGGACGGTCGGATCAAGTGAGGAATAGCCGTCCTTTGCCGAAGCATAGACAACAGGGAATTCTATCTGATCGTCATCGGCGCCAAGCTCGATGAAAAGGTCAAGCACTTCGTCAATGACCTCGTCCGGTCTTGCGCCGGGGCGGTCGATCTTGTTGACAACAACAAGAACCTTCTTTTTGAGATTGAGTGCCTTTTTAAGAACAAATCTCGTCTGCGGCATACAGCCCTCAAATGCGTCAACAAGGAGCAGAACGCCGTCAACCATCATCAATATACGCTCAACCTCTCCGCCGAAATCGGCATGGCCGGGAGTGTCAACAATATTTATCTTTGTGTTTTTGTAATGAACCGATGTGTTTTTGGAAAGAATTGTAATTCCACGCTCTCTTTCAAGGTCGTTGGAGTCCATAACCCTCTCCTGAACCTGCTCGTTCTCACGGAATGTACCGCTCTGCTTGAGAAGCTCGTCAACAAGCGTTGTCTTGCCGTGGTCGACGTGAGCGATAATTGCGACGTTTCTGAGATTTTCTCTTTTTGACATAGTATCACCTTTCGTAATCCCGTGGTTCGAGTTCTTGCAAAGTCCCGCAAAGCCTGCGCCGATTTTGCAAAAATTCGAGCCACTTTACTTTTTGATTAATATATTTTAATATATTATCTGTTCATAGTCAAGTTTTATAATCCGAATTTTTGTTCCGAAAAATGCAATTTATTTTACTTTTTTATTATTATGACTTAATATTGGCTGATAGAGATTGAATTTTCATTTACAGTCTGCTATAATTAAAAAAATCAGTCTTAAGGATGTATGCGGAAAGAATGAATAATATAGTTGTAAAAAAGAGAAAAAGAAAAAATTTTAATTCAAAGAAAATAATTATCGTTATGCTTTCGCTGGCGGTGCTATTTGCCGCGCTTGCGGTGATAATTCACCTGACAACGAGAGTAACCAACGAATCCTATGCGAACTGTGCTGTCGGCGACGTCAACGGAGACGGAAAAATCAATTCCGCCGACTCGGTTTGTATAATCAAAAATATGGTTGACGAGCAGGAGCTTTTTGATAATCAGCTCAAGAATGCCGACGTCAACTCCGACGGAATCGTCAATTCAACCGACGCTCTGCTTATCCTCAGATATTCGGTCGGCGACATCTCGTCAATCCCCTACGACGCTCAGAAAGAACAGCTTCTTAACAGCTCGCTGAAGCGCAAGCAGACCGTCACCGCCGGAAAATTCACCTCGACGGCGCAGATCGTAAACGAATGGGATAACAACGACGGCACCCATTCCTATCAGGTGAACCTGACAATACGCAACGATTCCGACAGCGACTCCGACTCATGGAAGGCCGCTATAAGCTTTGACAAGGAAATAGTTTCGCTCTCTAAGAGCTGGGACTGCAACACCTTCGTAGATGGCAACAGCGTTACCCTCGGCGGCGAGGAGATCGCAGCAGGAGAAACGGCAAACTGCGGATTTATTATTTCCGCTGAAAAAGAAATAATTTTAACTAAATTGACAGTGAGGTAAAAACTATGCAAAGAATCGGAAAAAAACTATTATCAATTCTTCTCACGGTAATTATCGCCGTTTCTTCGTGCGTTATTTTTGCAAGCGCAGAAACTTATTCCGTGATAACACAGGTTGAAAGCCTTGAAGCCGCAACCGAAGAGCTTACCAACAGCAAGCACGTTAACGAGCTTGAAAAGGACGAGGTCTACCCGACAATTCTCATCCACGGTATCGGTCAGTCAAGAACCTTTATGCTTGACGAGGACGGCAACGACGCCGTTGATCCCGACGGCAAAAAAATCACAGGATGGCCGATTTATTTCTATGTTCCCGAGCTTGTTTTCAAGCTTGTTGTTCCGCTTCTTGCCTCTCTTATCACACAAAAGGACTGCGGCCTTTCCAAAAAAGCTTACGATGCAATTTACGACGCAGTTGATTATCTTGCCTTCAACGACGACGGCACTCCCAAGAACAATTTCCGTGTAGAGGGCTACGATAACAGGTCGGCCGCCGAATGTACCGAGGAGGAAAAGGCCGCCATCTTCGACCATGTTCCTATCAAAAACTACACCGATAAGGTCGGTGAGGAAAACCTCTATTACTACGCATACAACTCCTTCGGCGATATCTATCAGATCGTTGACGGACTTGAAGAAATCATCGAACAGGCCAAGAAAGACACAGGTAAAGATAAGGTCAATCTTCTTCCGATCAGCCTCGGCGGTGCAATCTCCGTTGCTTATATCGGAGAGCATCCCGATTGCGAGGATATCAACAAGATCGTTCTTATCGTTCCTGCCGCAGACGGCTCCGAGATCGTCGGCAAGGTCATGCTCGGTCAGCTTGATTACAGCGACGCAGGTCTTTACAGAAATATGTTCACGAAGCTTGTCGGCGAGGACGGCTATACAGGCTGGCTTATAAATATCGGTATCAGGATTCTCCCGAAGAATGTTGTTATCGGACTTCTTAAAGCCATTGCCGCAGGTCTTTCGGACTCCGCTCTTGCCCGTGTAACAAATATGTGGGGACTTGTTCCGTCCTCTATGTACGATGAGCTTGCCGAAAAGTATC
The DNA here is from genome assembly GCA_036310785.1 of Acutalibacteraceae bacterium. Lineage (GTDB taxonomy): Bacteria > Bacillota > Clostridia > Oscillospirales > Acutalibacteraceae > CAG-488. The sequence continues at coordinate 5,901 of JAXJRE010000305.1, read as the reverse complement.
TTGTTGAGGGAACAAAGTTTGCCTCGGATGTTGAGAAATTCCACAATGCACAGTTGAATTACATAAGCAACCTTAAAGCCGCCGCAAAAAAAGGCGTAAAGATTTATGACATCTGCGCCTACGGTCTTGAGCTTTACAGCCTCATTGATTCCAATTCCAATTCGGATAAGATAATCCACTCCGCTTCGACCTCTCTGGGCGCAACGTTCAGCAAGATAAATGAGAAGCTTCCCGAGGGCTACACTCAGCAGAAGCTGACCGGAACAAACTTCATCTCTCCCGACGGTCAGGTTGACGCTTCCACCTGCGCCTTCCCTTACACAACGTGGTTCTTCGGAAATCAGAGCCACGAGGAGCTTGCACATAACGATGTTGTTATTTCGCTTGCAACCGATCTTCTTGTCGTGAAGGATATGGACGTTTTCACAACGGTTGAATATCCTCAGTTCAACGGTCACAGAAACACGCATGATCTCATTAAGTATATCTCAGAGGCAGAAGAGGTCGATCTCTCAACCCTCAGTGCAGAGGATGCCGAAAAGCTGACAGCCGCACTCGACAGGGCAAAGGCAGTTCTTGCAACAACAATAATTGTTGAGGGTGAAGCCGAAGCCGCCGAAAACGAGCTTTACAATGCCCTTGCCGATATCGGACTGCGTGAGAAACAGGACGACACTATGGACAACATTCTTCTTGTTGTCTGCAAGACGGCAAGCGAGCTTATCTATCGCTATTTCGGACCGAGAGGCTTCTCCGATCCCTACGGCGTGTAACCGAATAATTTTAAAAAGCTTCCCGCATTTGCGGGGAGTTTTTTTATTCAAGCGTCCAATCCGATAATTATATATCAGATAAGCCGTCAATCAATAAGTGATTTATTTATTACGTCAAAAAAAGACGGTGAAAAAATTTGCAGAGAAATAATCCGTAAAAATATAAAAAATTGTCGCTTTTGAGCCGTTTTGGCAGAATTTAATTCGATAAATGTGTTTACTATTTAATTTTAATGTGTTATAATGTATCAGCATTATAATGTTGTATTGCGGACTTTCGGAGTGTTAATTATTTAACACACTGCCTTTTTGCAAGTGTTCATCCTCACGACCGTTCGCATTGCGGCTAAACTGTTGTAAAGGAGGAACAACTTAAATGCTCAAGAAAATCAGCAAAATCCCGTTCAAAGGAACACCTGAGCAGAGGCGCAGCTCAAAGCAGTAATTGAGGAATGCAAGGATAACAAAAGCTTGCTCATGCACGTTATGCAGCAGGCGCAGGCAATATACGGATATCTTCCGTTTGAAGTTCAGACGATGATCGCCGACGGAATGAACGTACCCCTTGAAAAGGTCTACGGCGTATCCACATTCTATGCTCAGTTTGCGCTTTCCCCGAAGGGAGAGTACAACATCTCTGTTTGTCTCGGCACAGCTTGCTACGTTAAGGGCTCTCAGGAGCTTCTTGACAAGATCTGCGAGGAGCTTGGTATCGGCGCAGGCGAATGTTCGGATGACGGATTGTTCTCGGTTGAGGCTTGCCGCTGCATAGGCGCTTGCGGACTTGCCCCCGTCCTGACCGTCAACGATGAAGTTTACGGAAAGCTTACGGCAGACGATGTACCCGGCATTCTTGCCAAGTACAGAGCATAATTATAAAAGATCATGCGTGAGTTATCATTGAATGTTCTCGACATTGCGCAGAATTCAATTTCTGCCGGAGCTTCTCTGATTGAAATAGAGATCGCCGAGGACACACATAATAACGAGATGGTTATAGGAATTTACGACAACGGCAGGGGAATGACTCCCGAACAGGTTCAGAATGTTCAGGATCCGTTCTTCACGACGAGAACGACAAGAAAGGTCGGAATGGGTATTCCGCTTTTCAAGCTCGCCGCCGAACAGACGGGCGGAAGTCTGTCGATCAGCTCCGAGGTCGGCGTGGGAACACGGGTTACGGCACGGTTTAAGACCAACAGTATTGACTTCACTCCGCTGGGCGACATTGATTCCACGATCATCACGCTTATCACCATGAACACAGACCGCGATTTTATTTATCGCTTTAAGGTCGATGAAAAAGAATTCACTCTTTCCACTGCCGAGCTTAACGAGATACTCGGCGGAGTTCCGCTCAGCGAACCGTCCGTTACGCAGTGGATCAAAGAGTACCTGCATGAACAAACACAAATTATCCGTGGAGGTGTACTGTAAATGAAATCACTTGAAGAGTTGCTCGCCATCCGTGACAGGGCTAAGGCGGCAATGACAGACCGTGAGGGTACGGGCGACGGAATCCGTGTCGTAGTCGGCATGGCAACCTGCGGTATCGCGGCAGGCGCACGTCCCGTTCTCAACGCTTTTGTTGACGAGGTCGCAAAAAGAAATCTTAAAAACGTTACGGTCGCTCAGACAGGCTGCATCGGAATGTGCCAGTACGAGCCGATCGTTGAGGTTTTCGAACCCGGCAAGGAAAAGGTAACCTATGTTAAAATGACAGCTGATAAGGTTGCCGAAATCGTTGCTTCCCATATTGTAAACGGCAATCCGGTTGTTGAATATACCGTAGGCGCTGTTGTTAAAGATTAAGGAGGAAAATCAATGTATCGTTCACACGTTCTTGTCTGCGGCGGTACCGGCTGTACTTCCTCACACAGTGCCGAGATCATTGAAAAGCTTGAACAGGAGCTTAAAGCAAAGGATCTCGAAAATGAGGTAAAAGTAATCAAAACCGGCTGCTTCGGACTTTGTGCATTAGGTCCGGTTATGATCGTATATCCCGAGGGCTGTTTCTACAGCGAGGTTAAGGTTGAAGACGTCCCCGAAATCGTCGAGGAGCATCTTCTCAAGGGACGTATGGTCAAGAGACTTCTCTATGAAGAGACAGTCCACAAGGATGATATCAAACCGCTCAATGAAACAAACTTCTATAAGAAGCAGCACAGAGTTGCGCTTCGTAACTGCGGTGTTATTGATCCTGAAAATATTGAAGAATATATCGCTATGGACGGCTATCAGGCTCTTGCAAAGTGCCTTACCGAGCTTACTCCCGACGAGGTTATCCAGATCGTTAAGGATTCCGGACTCAGAGGACGAGGCGGCGGCGGATTCCCCACAGGTCTCAAGTGGAGCTTCACCGCAAAGAATTCAGCCGACCAGAAGTATGTTGTATGTAACGCCGACGAGGGTGACCCGGGTGCATTCATGGACCGTTCAGTTCTTGAGGGCGATCCCCACTGTATCGTTGAGGCAATGACAATCTGCGGCTACGCAACAGGCGCAACAGAGGGCTATGTTTATGTCCGTGCCGAGTATCCGATCGCCGTTCACCGTCTTGAAATTGCTATCAAGCAGGCTCGTGAAGCAGGCCTTCTCGGCAAGAACATATTCAATTCGGGCTTTGACTTCGATCTTCATATCCGTCTCGGTGCAGGCGCATTCGTCTGCGGTGAGGAAACGGCTCTTATGACCTCGATCGAGGGCAACCGAGGCGAGCCCCGTCCCCGTCCGCCCTATCCTGCGGTTAAGGGACTTTTCGGCAAGCCGACAACAGAAAACAACGTTGAGACCTTTGCCAACATTCCCCAGATCATTCTCAACGGCGCCGATTTCTTCAACTCAATGGGCACCGAGAAGTCAACGGGTACAAAGGTATTCGCTCTCGGCGGAAAGATAAACAACACGGGACTTGTTGAAATTCCGATGGGTACTACACTGCGTGAGATCATCGAGGATATCGGCGGCGGTATTCCCAACGGCAAGAAGTTCAAGGCAGCTCAGACAGGCGGCCCCTCCGGCGGATGTATTCCCGCTTCTCTTATGGACACGCCTATCGACTACGACAACCTTACAGCAATCGGCTGTATGATGGGTTCAGGCGGACTTATCGTTATGGACGAGGACAACTGTATGGTTGATATCGCAAAGTTCTTCCTCGACTTCACCGTTGACGAGAGCTGCGGTAAGTGTACTCCGTGCCGTATCGGTACAAAGAGAATGAGAGAGCTTCTTGAGAAGATCACGGACGGCAAGGCAACACTTGACGACCTTGACGAGCTTGAGACTCTCGCACAATATATTAAAGACAATTCACTCTGCGGTCTCGGTCAGACAGCTCCGAACCCGGTTCTTGCAACACTTCGTTTCTTCAAGGACGAGTACATCTCACACATCGTTGACAAGAAGTGTCCTGCCGGCGTATGTAAGAAGCTCATTTCCTACTCGGTAGATGCAGACAAGTGTAAGGGCTGTACCGCCTGCGCAAGAAAGTGCCCCGTCGGCGCAATCTCAGGCGCAGTCAAGACCGCTCACACCATTGATACAAGCAAGTGCATCAAGTGCGGCGTATGTATGGATACCTGCCGCTTCGGCGCAATCGTTAAGAAATAAGGAGGATGTCAGAAATGGAAATGGTTAATATTAAAATCAATGGCATGCCTCTGAGCGTGCCGAGCGGAATTTCAATCCTTGAAGCCGCTCGCTATGCCGGAATAGAGATTCCGACGCTTTGCTTCCTCAAGGAAATCAACCAGATCGGTGCTTGCCGTATCTGTATGGTTGAGGTCAAGGGAGCAAGAAGCCTCGTTGCTTCCTGTGTTTACCCCGTAAACGAGGGCATGGAGGTTTTCACAAACTCCGAAAGAGTCCGCAATTCAAGAAGAACTACTCTTGAGCTTATCCTTTCAACCCATGACCGCAAGTGCCTTTCCTGCGTAAGAAGCAGAAACTGCGAGCTTCAGAAGCTCTGTAAGGAATACGGCGTTGAGAACGAGAGCAAGTTCGACGGCGTAACTCCCGACTATGCCTATGACGCTTCAATGGCTCATATGATCCGTGACAACAGCAAGTGTATTCTTTGCCGCCGTTGCGTTGCCGCCTGCGACAATCAGGCAATCTCCGTTATCGGAGCAAACGCCCGTGGCTTTGACACCTGCATCACCTCTCCTTTCGAGAGAGATATCAAGGAATTTTCGTGTATCTCCTGCGGTCAGTGTATCGTAAACTGCCCGACAGGCGCACTTCGTGAGAAGGACGACACACCGAAGGTTCTTGAAGCTATCAACGATCCCGACAAGTACGTTGTTGTTCAGACAGCTCCTGCTGTCAGAGCGGCTCTCGGTGAGGAATTCGGTCTTCCGATCGGAACAGACACAGAGGGCAAGATGGTTGCCGCTCTTCGCCGCCTCGGCTTTGACAAGGTATTCGACACCGATTTCTCCGCCGACCTTACCATTATGGAGGAGTCCAACGAGCTTATCGAAAGAATTACAAACGGCGGTGTTCTCCCGATGATCACCTCCTGTTCACCGGGCTGGGTTAAGTATTGCGAGCACTACTATCCCGATCAGCTCGACCACCTTTCAACCTGCAAGTCGCCTCAGCAGATGTTCGGCGCAACGCTCAAGACATGGTACGCTCAGAAGATGGACATTGATCCTGCAAAGATCGTCAGCGTCAGCGTAATGCCCTGTACCGCAAAGAAATTTGAGGTCGGCAGAGCAGATCAGAGCGCATCGGGCTATGCGGATGTTGATATCTCTATCACAACCCGTGAGCTTGCAAGAATGATCAAGAGCGCAGGTATCAGCTTCAACTCACTTCCCGACGAGACCTTTGACAGTCCTCTCGGCGAGGGTTCGGGCGCAGGCGTTATCTTCGGCGCAACAGGCGGAGTTATGGAAGCTGCGCTTCGTACCGCTGTTGAGAAGATTACCGGTCAGACTCTTGAAAACGTTGACTTTACAGAGGTCAGAGGTATGGAGGGCGTCAAGGAAGCCACCTATACCGTCGGTGATCTCCAGATCAAGGTTGCAGTTGCAAGCGGCACAAAGAACGCAAAAACCCTCATGGAGCAGGTCAAGAACGGTACAAGCGAGTACCAGTTCATCGAGATCATGGCTTGCCC
>JAXJRE010000304.1:0-3727 GCA_036310785.1 Acutalibacteraceae bacterium | reverse complement strand
TTGTTAATACTTTGTCAATATGAATACAAACGGTGATTTGTGCCAATCAGAAAATATTTTTAAAGGTTACTTTTTCACTTTCTTTTATATGCTCAAGTCGGTTGATACATTCATTCAGCGACTCAAGATACTCGTCTGTCAGCTCCTGCTCCTCATAGTCCGGGATATTCATAAAGCCTATCTCTATACCGTCAAGCTCCCCGTGAGGAAGAAACGCCGCCATAAAAACGCTCATCCCGTCCCACGTTCCGACAATTTTTTCCGTAAGCTCAGGATCGGTTTTGCCGTATTTTTTAGCATAGTCTCTCCCCTCTGCGGCAATGGCGGTCATCTTTTCAATATTATCGTTGAGCTTACAGTTAATGCCTATTGACGAGCCGAAAATTACGGCAAGAATTACTATTGCGCCTATAATCCTTTTCATCTGTACTCATCCTTTTTAACGATAGTATAATTCCCCTCTTTGTCTGCCACCATAAAAAGTACCTCGTCAATCGGCGTTTGCTCCCTTTCAAGTATACCGAATATTTTCTCCTCGTTCATATCACATTCTTTGAACGCACGCTTGAGGAATTTGCCGTCATTGACCACCATACAAAGCAAGCCCTTGGTTTCGTTCTGAATATCCGCCATTTCTGCCGTTACGGTTTCCTTTTCGGGTTTGAGCATCACGCTGAGCTGACCGTTGGTTTCGACAATCGCATACCTGACATTGGAAATATCAAAAATATCCTTCTGTCTTAGCTGGTCGAAAAGATCGTCCATTGTAAAACGCAGTCTTTTGAGCTGTTTCTGGTCAACAACGCCGTCACGGATGACGACAAGCGAATTACCCTGCAAAAGACTTCTGCACCTTGAGCTTTTCAGCACAATAACCGAATTGATTATCTCAAGCGCAACAAGAAGCAGAACGGCAACGATGGAATTTCCGAGCGGCAAGGCGTTGTCCTGCATCGGAACTGCGGCAATCTCCGATAAAAGAATTGTTATTACAAGCTCCGTCGGCTGTAATTCGCCGAGCTGTCTTTTGCCCATGATGCGCATACATATGATTATCAGTACATATAAAATCAGCGCACGAACCAATGTTACAAGCATATTTATCACCGATAATATGATTGACGAAAATCCGCAAAATAAACAAAACACCGAACATCAGGTGTTCAGTGTTTCAACATTTTCTGATAAAAAATTACTTTCGGCGTAGACTTTCCTGCCGCCCTTTTAGCGGAGCCCTGATGGGTTTTACCACACCTATGCAGTCCACTCTCAAATACAATTCCTGCTGACCTTTGGTCGATAATACGGTACAAAGCAAATCAAAACATTATTTTCGGCAAGCTTCGGTCGTAGCTTTCGGGCTGAGACTCCTTTAATTCAGCTTTTTCATTGTTCGATAAAACAAATTGATTCAGCCAATAAACAAACAAATCACCCCTGAAGCAAAAAGCTCTGTTTTCTCTGTCCCAAGAAAGCTTGTTATCCTTGTCATAAACCCATTTGTTAAACTTCTTTTCAATATTCTTAATATCATCAATTACCGATTGCGGAACCTCCGCTATATCTACATCAAATTCCGTGAATTCAATTATCAGCTTCAACTGTATCACCAACCAAATTAAGACTGTCTGCAATTTTTCTCATATCCTCAGGCATGGGCGCTTCAAGCTTTATCCTCTCCCCTGTCACGGGGTGAACAAAGCTGACCGTGCCGCAGTGCAGGAGCTGATGACCGAAGCCTTCACCGTCCGTTCCGTACATACTGTCGCCGACAAGCGGCATACCTATCGAGGCAAAATGTACTCTTATCTGATGAGTTCTGCCCGTTTCAAGATGAATTTTGACTAATGATATTTTTCCGTCGCTCGCTAAGGTCTCCCAATGCGTGACCGCTCTGTCACCCTGATCCCCTACCGCTCTGAGCGTTTTCATCGGATCGGGACGGTAGATCGGCTTGTCGATCGTTCCGAGCTTTTCGGTCTTTCCGTTTACAACGGCGTAGTATTCTTTTTCGACTGTCTTTGGTATGGCAGCGGCGCTGTGCTTATTCAGCGCACATATCACTATTCCCGATGTACCCTTGTCAAGTCTGCCGACCGCCCTGAAAACGGACTGCTTTCCCTTTGATTTCAGATAAAAAGCAAGCGCATTCGCCAGAGTGTCGCCCTGGTGATTATGAGTAGGATGGCAGGCAAGAAACGGACCTTTGTTGACAGCGATCAGATCGTCGTCCTCATAGATTATATCAATCGGTATATCCATCGGTTCGATCCCACCGTCGGGACAGGGAATTTCGATTTTAAGCTCATCGCCCGCATGAAGAAGGTCAACCGTCCTGATATGCTCCCCGTTGAGCGTGATGCCGTTCTCGATCCGCTTCAGGCTTTTCAGAAGCCGAGCGGAGATCTTGGCTTCTCCCCGGAGAAACGCTATCACTTTTTTGCCGTCAAATTCTTCGGGCACTTTATAAACAATACTTCTTTTTGATATGTCAGACAAGATAACCGAATCCTTCTTCTTTAAGACGCTTTTTCATTTCTGCTTTCTTTTCTTCCGTAATATTTGTAATCATATAGCTTGCGTCAAAACACGGCTTGCTCTTTTGATATTCAAGATGTTTACTGATATAATCCTCTGTTCTGGCAACAACCTGCGCAGGATTTCCTACGCAGACACAGCCGTCCGGAATATCCTTTGATACAAGGGAATTTGCGCCGACAATAACATTGTCACCGATATTTACGCCCATCAGAACCGTCGAATTTGCACCGATAAAAACATTGTTGCCGATATTTACGGGAGCAATCTTTGTGTAACCTGTAAATTCCTTCGTGCTCGCATCGTGAGCAAGGATATGTACCCTCGGAGCAAGGGTGACATTATCTCCGATAGTTATCAAAAACACATGACCGGGATCGAGAATGCAGCCCTCTTTCATCTGAAAGTGCTTGCCCACCGTCAAACCGTTATCAATGGCAATTTCAAGCTGAGATCTGGGATCAATGTGAAAAAGTCTGTTTTTAGTGACAAAAGAAAGGACGCAAAATCCATAATCATACGCCTTCTAAATACTTTTTATACGTTTATTTTACATTATAAATTTTAAAAAGTCAAATTTACATATAGACTTTTCTTTTCATATAGTCATAATTATCCTGTTTTTTTGCATAATCCGATTTATTTTGTACATAATAACAAAAGTTTGAAAATTGGGTTAAAAATATAACAAATCACTTGCATAATTTGACGATTCGTTATAAAATAATTAACGGTAAATTTTAAACAAAGGGAATTGAAAGCGATTCTTCGTTGATATTCTCAAAAAAATTTGGAGGTAATTCAAATGTCAGTAAAAGTTGCAATTAACGGATTCGGCCGTATCGGTCGTCTTGCATTCAGACAGATGTTTGGTGCAGAGGGCTATGATGTTGTTGCTATCAACGACCTCACAAAGCCCAGCATGCTCGCTCAGCTTCTCAAGTACGATACCGCTCAGGGCGGCTACTGCGGAAGAATCGGTGAGGATCTTCACACTGTTACAGCTGATGACGAGGCAGGTACTATCACAGTTGACGGCAAGACTCTTACAATCTATGCAAAGGCTAACGCTGCCGAGCTTCCTTGGGGCGAGATCGGCGTAGACGTTGTTCTTGAGTGCACAGGCTTCTACTGCTCAAAGGCAACGTCACAGGCTCACATCGACGCAGGCGCAAAGAAGGTTGTTATT
>JAXJRE010000303.1:0-3062 GCA_036310785.1 Acutalibacteraceae bacterium | reverse complement strand
TTTTTCTCTCGGATCCTTCATTTTTTCAATTTCCCGTGACAGCTTTCTGAGCATTGTCATCTTATAGATATCCTCAACGATCTCGTCCTCGGTTGAAATAATATCCATCAGCGTTAGCGGATTTCCCTCGCTGTCCGTGTCGATCGGCTCATTGACGGAAATGTCCTGAGCTGTTTTTTTCTGTGCCCTGAACTGCATAAGTATTTCATTTTCAATACATCTTGCGGCATAGGTGGCAAGACGGGTACCCTTATCAGGATCGAAGGAGTTGACCGCCTTGATAAGCCCGATAGTTCCGATAGATATCAGATCATCCTGACCGACGCTATTTGAATAATATTTTTTTATTATGTGTGCAACGAGCCGTAGATTGTGTTCTATGAGCTCGTTTTTTGCCCGGATGTCGCCTCTCTTCATCGCTTCAAGACACTCACGCTCCCGCTTTGCCGAAAGGGGAGGAGGGAATGAGTTCGGCCCCGAAAGATGTAGGGCAAAGAAAAACAGATTGGATAAAGCTCTTATCAATAATTCAGCTATCATATTTAATCACCGCCTTATAAAAATCTATGTCAGTCGTTTTTTTAAAATTCAAGCAATTTGTTTAAATATATAAAAATTATTACAACTTGTTGTGCAAAGTGTAAAAAAGGAATATATTTTTTTATTTGTGTTGACTTTTGGAATAAGAATATATATAATTACAATGTATATAAGTGTGTGGCAAAACATACTTTTACAGAATAATTTTGGGAGGAATTATTTATGGCTAAAAGCAGACGTATTCTCAGTGTCCTGCTGGCTGTTCTCATGGTACTTACTCTTGTACCGGCAGGAATGTTCAGCATGGCAAGTGCCGTTTCGGAAGACGAAATCAGCACAGCGTCCGTCGGGCTTGATGAAAGCTTCCTTGAGAGGCCGAACATCAACATAAGCTCGACAGCAGTCATCCGTACCGCAGCCTCGGCAGATTCACAGGCGGCGGGTACAACTATCGTTAAAGCCACGGATTCCGGCTTGCCGGAGCTCTCAGGCGAAAAAGCAAGTGGTTTCTATGCAGGTGAAACACCGAAGAACCCGATGGTAGTTTTCACTTCGGATAAGGCTCTCAAGGCCGCTCCGACTATCACCTGTTCAAATGCAGTTCTTACGTTTACTGCAGCGGATAACGGTGTTTATACCGACGGTGTTTATACCTATTCATGGATCGTTTCCGGTTCAAATGTTACGGCGTCTCAGCTTGACTTTGAGGTCGGTTATACATATGAATACACCGACGTAAACGGTAAGACGGTTACAAAGACCTATACCGCTTATACAACGAGCGCAGTTGAAAACGTAGCTCAGCCCGGCGGTGTTTCGGCTTCCCGTTACCGTTCATGGCATGCCACAGCTCACTTCTGCGACAGAAAAGAGAAGGTTGAGTATATTGCCCGTATTGTCGGCGCAAATACCTTCGGTACCTTTACCGATACAACAACCTCAAGCTGGTCAAGAGGTTACTGGGATTTCAATTCCAAGAGCTTCACAACAATCAGCGGTACTGCCGACGGCTACGGCCAGGTTCGTTTTGACGACCACTCAAACGAGGGTACTCAGAACGTAAATACAGCCAATGACGCAAACCGTCCTGTTACGGTTGCATACGTTGACAGAAGTGTGGTTTCTCTGAGCAACTATAACCTCAGATTCACCATCACCGACTTCCTCGAGAGAACAGATAAGTATTCCGAATACCTTATTGATGAGTTCAAGCTTGTTCCCGGTGCTGTTTCTTTCGACGAAAACACACCCGATAACAACAGCGCTAACGAGCAGCTCGGTCCCGTTAAGCCCGCTAACTATAATGAGTCAACGGGTAAGTATGATACAGTTGCCGGCGGAACAATCACCATTCCGTTCTCAGGTACAACCTATGAGAAGGAAGCAACAACTCTTGATAACGGAAACAAGAGCGTATTCTATACTGTCATCGTTTCCTTCGGTGCAAAATACAACCATATTACAAGAGCTCGTTCCGCAATTAACCTCAATATCATTACATATGATAAGTCAGATCTTAGAGCAAACCTCCAGGATCTTTACAGAGCCTATGAGCCCACAAAGCTTATGGCTTCAGAATCAGAGATAGGCAACAGCCCGAACTCATGGTTCTATTCAGAGGGTTGGGATCAATACATTGCGGCTTATAAGAACGCTCAGTTTGTTCTTAATAATCCCGATACCGATCAGCAGACTATTGATGCCGCTAACGCCGCACTTCTTTCGGCTGTCAATTCCCTCAAGGTTGCTTCTGCCGATTACACGGAAGCTAACGTCGTTAAGGACGAGGTCAAGGCACTTGATTCCTCAATCTATACAGATGCATCATGGTCAAGAGTTCTTACGGCAGTTTCAAACATTTCTGACGGAATCAGCATTTTCTGCCAGACATACCTTGATTCTCTTGTTGCAGACCTCCGCACGGCAATTTCTCAGCTTGAGCTCAATCCTGCCGACTACACGGAAGTTGACAACATGATCGCAATTTACGAAACTCTCAATCCTGAGCATTACACGGCTGAGTCATGGAAGGTTCTTCGTGATACCGTTAATTCCGTTGACTTCACGCTCAAGGTTGATAAGCAGTCTCTTGTTGACGCATATGCAAGAAGCATCGACTCCGCTATCACCAGCCTTGTTCTTGCCCCGGCTAACTACACCGAGGTTGACGCTCAGGTTGAAAGATACAATGCGGTTCTTCCCGATAAGGATCTTTATACAGAGCTTAGCTGGCGTGCTGTCAATGCCGCCTATAACGCTATCGAGCGTGATAAGAACTGGAAACAGCAGGCCGATGTTGACGATATGGCAACTAACCTTATGAATGCCATCAACCGTCTTAAATATAAGGATGCCGACTACACCGAGCTTTATAACGCTATTGATGCGGCTGGCTCAGAGGTAGAGAGCTGGTACACGCCGGAGTCATGGGCACCGTTTGCAGACGCTCTTGCTGCGGCAGAGGATGCATATGTTCTCTATGAGGACGGCACTCCGCTGAATATTCTCCATCAGAGCGAGAT
>JAXJRE010000302.1:0-2913 GCA_036310785.1 Acutalibacteraceae bacterium | reverse complement strand
CGCCTTCACCGGGAGAAAAAGCCTTCTTCATCCAAAATCTCTCGTTCAGAACAATTCTGAGGTTCTTTTGGCGAAAAAGCCTTTTTTTCGGTTCGACGTATATACATACGCCTTCACCGGGAGAAAAAGCCTTCTTCATCCAAAATCTCTCGTTCAGAACAATTCTGAGGTTCTTTTGGCGAAAAAGCCTTTTTTCCATTTCGACGTATATACATTTTCACATAAAAAAAACTCCGCTTCTTTTTCAGAGAAACGGAGTTTTGTTAATTGTAGTTTTATTTTACTGCTTTGCGCCCTCGTCAAATTTTTCGAGAACCTTTACGGTTGCGGCGAAGCAATCTGCAAGACCTTTAACGTCCATATTATCGTATGTATCACGTCTTGTGTGATAATAGGACTCAAGCTTGTGGTTAAGTCCCGTGATACCTGCGGCACGCATACCTGCCTGAGCAAAGGCAGATGTGTCTGTCGATCCGCCGAGAGGGGGAACCATGCCCTTTTTGCACTGAACATTAAGCTCGTTTGCGCTTTCCATAAAGAGGTCGCCGACGTCCTTGTCAGCCTTGACCGTTCCGTTGAGGTCACGGTAGTTGACCATGAGGAACTTAGGATCGTGGATAGTGTCGTAGGAGTAGATGAAGGTCGGCACGTCATTGAACTCGTCCTTGTGAGCCTCGCACCATGCCTTTGCGCCTCTGAGACCTGCCTCCTCGGAGCCAGTGAGAACAACGCCGATCTCGGTGTTTTCAAACTCTATACCCTCGTCCTTGAGAGCCTTGAGGAGAGCAATACCCATATAGCATCCGCTGAGGTTATCGTTTGCGCCGTCAACTACGATTTTGTAGTTGACCATAAAATAAAGACCGATGAGGAAGGGCACAAAGATAAGTCCCCAAAGTCCTGCCTTGCCGAGAGGTGTGGAGATGTCAGCACCGCCCATTCCGTTCTGCACCATCTGAATGACAGCGAGAATGAGGTAGTAGAATGCGCCGAGGAAACCGATAATTGCGTGTCCCTCAAAGCCGACTCCGCCCAGAGCGTAGTTGACAGGCCATTCCCAAGCGGCGTCGGGATGTCCGTTGAAGATAATTCTTCTCTTTGTTTCGCCTGTGCACTTTTTGATAGCGGTTACGTTGTGACCTGTCTTTTCGGGAAAGACCTTGTCGATGGTCTTGAAATAGAGACCGAACTGGAGAACCGCAAGTACAAGTCCTGCGACGATGAGGATAACCGATACGATGGGAGCGATGAAATAAAATACGATAGCCGCAAGAACAAAGCTGAGAGTGAAGTAAAGCCAGCCGTAGAACGAGCCGGGATTCTCCTTAAAGGCCTCAACATCGGCTCTTTCACAGCCGCAGTCCTCCTTGAGAACCTTTGCCATGTATTCACAGGCTTTCTTTTCTCCCTCGGAGCCGGGTGCTCTTTTCTCGATGTTTTTGCAAATATAGGTGATTTCGTCAACCATATATTTTGCCCAATCGAGCTTTTTGTCTATGATTTTTTTCAAATTCATAAACTGACATCTCCTTTACTAAAATATGTATATATATTACCAATTTACAGCAAATAAGTCAATAATTTTAAGTTAATTTCATATAATTTTACACTTAATATTTCTATTGTACGAATAAACTTTAAATTTTTAATAATTTCTGTTTAGAGTGCAAAAAAGCATTGACGAAAAGGGGGCTGATTGGTATAATTATTGTGTTCTGAGCAATTGTTTTTAGTCAGGAACAGAAAGGAAGTGTTGCCTTTTGGAGAGCAAGAAGGCTCTTTTGATAGTCAATCCGTGCGCCGGACGAAACAACAAACGTCTTGCACCGCTTGAGATTGTCAAGAAGTTTTCGCCGCCCGAGTGGATAACGGATTTAAGGACTACCCGATGTCAGGGTGACGCTACAACGATCGTTAAGGAAGTCGGATCGGATTATGACCTGATCCTCTGCTGCGGCGGCGACGGAACGCTGAACGAAGTAATCAACGGTCTTATGACGCTTGACAGGAAGATACCTGTCGGCTATCTGCCGTCCGGTTCAACGAACGACCTTGCCACAACTCTCGGAATCCCTAAAGAATTGGGAGCTTCCGCCGATCTTATCAAAAGCGGAAAAAAGAATTTTTACGACATCGGCAAGTTTAACGACAGATATTTTACCTACATCGCTTCATTCGGAGCGGCGACCGATCTTTCGTATAATACTCCGCAGAAGATGAAAAATATGCTCGGACGTGCGGCATATATGATAAACGGCTTTGTAATTCGTCTTATACCGATGCTTCTGAATTTCAAGCCCGTCCATATGAAGATTGAATATGATGACGGAGTGGTCGAGGACGATTTTTATTTCGGCTCGATTTCAAACACCACATCGGTCGGCGGTCTTTTCAAGTTCAAGGATATCAAGCTCAACGACGGTTATCTTGAGCTGTTTATGGTTAAAGGTCTCAAGCGGAACACCGACGCATTTAAGATGCTGAAAAAAGCAATTAAGCAGGACTACGACGGCGTTCAGATGATGATTGTCAAGACAAAGAAGGTCAAGATAACCTGCGAGCACGATGTCCCGTGGACTCTCGACGGAGAATTCGGCGGCATACAGAGAAATTGCGATATTGAGATCGTTCCCAATGCCTTTGAAATATATTCTGACAACAACAAGCTGTTCCTCAAGAATAATGAAGAATAAAAATAACTGCAAGCAAATCCGCAAAGGGTGAGCTTGCAGTTTTTTGATATCAGTTGTCGGACGATATTACCTTTACATAAGGGAACCGAAAAATTTCATCGAAATTTAAAACGATACCGTCTAAAATCTAACATCTAATGTCTAACGTCTATCTTGGGGAAGCTCCGCCGTAGGCGGTGATGAGGTGGATCAGGTTTAATGAAATTTAATTTTAGCATGT
>JAXJRE010000301.1:0-2208 GCA_036310785.1 Acutalibacteraceae bacterium | reverse complement strand
TGCTTCATAAGTATCTGCTTAGCCTGCTCAAGCGTTGTTCCGACAGGAGCTGTGACAAGGTTGTCCTTAGTCATAACCTCGCTGATCTTAATATTGAAATCCGTCATAAAACGCATATCGCGGTTTGTAAGAATACCGACAAGCTTTCCTCTCTCGTCACAGATGGGAACACCGGAGATCTTGTATTTCTTGCAGAGATTTTCTGCGTCATAAGCATAATGATCGGGAGTCAGACTGAACGGAGCGGCAATAACACCGTTTTCTGAACGTTTAACCTTATCGACCTCCTGAGCCTGAAGCTCCATCGGCATATTCTTGTGGATAACGCCGATACCGCCCTCACGGGCTATTGCAATCGCCATGGGAGCCTCCGTTACGGTATCCATGGCTGCGGTCATAATAGGTGTGTTGAGAACGACCGTGTCCGAAAGCTTTGTTGAAATGTCGATATCCTTGGGAAGAATATCCGACTCTGCAGGAATCAGAAGCACATCGTCAAACGTCAAGCCTTCTTTTCCGAATTTTTCGTCAAAAGTCATATTAACCCTCCGTTACTCTGTTACTTAAATATAAATTGATTTATTGTATCGCAAAATGGGAAATAAATCAACCCCGTTTTAACATTTTTTACAAAAAATATGGAAAACGACAGCTTCCGCCGAAACGAAAGCTGTCGTAAATATTTGATTACTGGAACATAATGAGCAGGAAGCCTGCGGCAACTGCGGAGCCGATAACTCCTGCAACATTCGGTCCCATGGCGTGCATAAGAAGGAAGTTTGTCGGGTTATATTTCTTACCCTCGTTCTGTGCAACACGGGCAGCCATAGGAACTGCCGAAACGCCTGCCGCACCGATAAGCGGATTGATCTTGCCGCCTGTGACAAGGTAAAGAAGCTTTCCGAGAAGCACACCGCCGACCGTTGAGAAGCTGAACGCAACAAGTCCGAGAGCAACAATAAGCAGGGTTTTAACCTGGAGGAAGCTCTGACCGTTTGCCGTTGCGCCGACTGTAACGCCGAGAAGAATAACAATAATATTGTTAAGAGCGTTCTGTGCTACATCTGAAAGTCTGTCAACAACACCGCACTCACGGAAGAGGTTGCCAAGCATCAGCATACCGAGAAGCGGAGCAACCGACGGAAGAATAAGCGCAACCAGAACGATAACGATTACGGGGAAGATGATTTTCTCGGTCTTTGTAACCTTTCTGAGCTGAGTCATCTTGACCTGACGTTCTTTTTCGGTCGTGAGAGCCTTCATTATCGGAGGCTGAATAAGCGGAATAAGCGCCATGTAGGAATATGCCGCCAGAGCAATCGGTGCAAGAAGATGAGTTGCCAGCTTCGAGGTCAGGTAAATTGCCGTCGGGCCGTCCGCGCCGCCGATGATGGCGATAGAAGCGGCCTCCTGCGGATCAAATCCGAGAGCAATGGCAATAAGGAACGCAACATAAATACCGAGCTGTGCCGCCGCTCCGAGAAGCAGGCTTATCGGGTTGGAAAGCAGAGGGCCGAAATCGGTCATAGCTCCGACACCGAGGAAAATAAGACACGGGAATATGTTCGATTTAACGCCGGCGTAAATAATTCGCAGGACGCCCGAATCGTACCAGTGCTCGCTCTGTCCGGCAAGTGAGCCGTCACCGCCGAAGATCTGTCCGGCAGTCAGGTCGTCCATTATTCCCGCACCGGGGAGGTTGGCAAGAAGAATTCCGAATGCGATAGGAACCAGAAGCAGAGGTTCAAATCTGAATTTTGGATGAATGGCAAGGAAAAGGAAAACGAACGAAACAAGGATCATAACGATATTCTGCCACTCAAGAGAAGCAAATCCGGACGATTCCCACAAGCCTTTCAAAACATTTAATACTAAGTCCATTCTGAATACCGTCCTTTATTATAAAACTGCAAGAATCTGATCCGTATCGACCGTTGAGCCTTTGGTTACAAGAATCTGCTTGATCGTTCCGTCGCAGGGAGCAACGATCTCGTTTTCCATCTTCATGGCTTCAAGGATAAATATAACGTCGCCTGCCTTGACAGCCTGTCCCTCGGAAGCATTGACCTTGAGGATAGTGCCGGGCATCGGCGAAACAACCTGAGTTCCGCTTACTTCGGCAGCGGCAGGTGCAGCGGGTGCGGCGGCAGGTGCGGCAACGGGTGCCGCAGCAGGAACGGGAGCGGCAGGAGCCGCATTGCTTACGGA
>JAXJRE010000300.1:0-3687 GCA_036310785.1 Acutalibacteraceae bacterium | reverse complement strand
ATTGCAGGCTTTGAAAAGGTCGCAGACGCAATGCTTGCTCAGGGTATTGTATAATTTTTGATTGAATATAAATATCATACCGTGACAGGAGGTATCCGAAATGAAATTTACAAAGATGCAGGGACTCGGAAACGATTATATCTATGTCTATTCCAAAAAAGAGCCTAAAGATGCAGAGGCACTTTCGATAAAGCTGTCTGACCGACATTTCGGAATAGGCTCCGACGGTATGATATGGATACTTCCGTCGAGCATAGCTGATTTCAAAATGAGGATATTCAATTCCGACGGAAGCGAAGCGATGATGTGCGGCAACGGCGTAAGATGCGTAGGAAAATACGTTTACGACAAGGGACTGACCGACAAAAAGGTTATCACGGTAGAAACGCTGTCCGGAATAAAAACGCTTGACCTGCAGGTTGTCAAGGGCAAGGTTCAGTCAGTTTCGGTCAATATGGGCAAGGCGGATGCAGGCCTTGTGAACAGAGTCAGGGTTTGCGACAGCGATGTTGAATACATTCCTGTTTCCGTCGGTAATCCGCACGCCGTAGTTTTTGTTGACGACATTTCAAAAGCCCGTATTACCGAGGTCGGTCCTGCGATGGAGCATCACGAAAGATTCCCCGACGGAGTGAACGTAGAATTTGTTCAGGCGATCTCCGAAAACAGGCTCAGAATGAGAGTCTGGGAGAGGGGAAGCGGCATTACGATGGCTTGCGGTACAGGATCATGTGCAACGGTTATGGCTGCCATTTCGATAGGTCTTTGCAGCTACAACAAGGACATCGCCGTTGAGCTTGACGGCGGAACGCTTATCATTAATATATCCGAGGATAATACGGTTACGATGACAGGTCCTGCGGAAATATCCTATGAAGGAGAGGTCAACGTATAATGAAGCCAAACTTGCACTATACGGAATTAAAGGATACATATCTTTTTAACACTATATACAGAAAAACGGACGAATATCTTGCCGCTCATCCGGGCGAAAGAGTTTTGAAGCTCGGAGTAGGCGATGTTTCTTATCCTCTTTGCAAAAAGGTCATAGAAGCTCTGCATGAAGCTGTTGACGACCAGTCGAGGATAGAGACCTTCCACGGCTATATGCCCGAACACGGAGCAATGTTCCTGCGTGAAGCAATCTCTAAGTATTATTCAGGCTGGGGAGTGGACGTCACCACCGACGAGATTTTTATTTCAAGCGGTGCTTGCGACGATCTCGGAGACATTCTTGAGATGTTCGACAGGGATAATACCGTGCTCGTAATCGAGCCTGCATATCCCGAATACGTGGACACAAATATTCTCTACGGCAGAAAGGTACTGCATCTTCCGGCAGGCGAGGAGGACGGCTTTCTTCCTCTGCCGGACGAGAGCATAGACGCAGATATGATATATATCTGCTCGCCGAATAATCCGACAGGCTCGGCATACACAAGAGAGAAGCTTCAGAAGTGGGTTGATTACGCAAACTCAAAGGGTGCGGTAATTCTCTACGATGCGGCTTATGAAATATTCATCGAGGAGGACGACGTTCCTCACAGCATTTATGAGATCAAGGGTGCCGATACCTGCGCCATCGAGATCTGCTCGTTTTCAAAGACTGCAGGCTTTACGGGCACGAGAGTCGGTTACACCGTTGTCCCGATGAAGCTTGAAAGTATGGGCGTGAGCCTGAACGCAATATGGTCGAGAAACCGTGAAACAAGGACGAACGGTATTTCGTATATTCTCCAGAAAGGCGCTTCCGCAGTATTCACCCCGGAGGGACAGGAGCAGATTCACGAGAGCATCTCAATTTACAAGAAGAATGCAAAGGTCATTATGGACGCTCTCAATAAATGCGGCTTCTGGTATGTCGGAGGTAAAAATTCACCGTATGTCTGGATGAAGTGCCCCGGCGGAATGGGAAGCTGGGAGTTCTTTGATTATCTTCTCAACGAGCTTCAGATTGTCGGCACTCCCGGAGTCGGTTTCGGCTCCTGCGGCGAGGGCTTTCTGAGACTTTCCGCTTTTGGCGATCCCGACGACACCGTTGAAGCGACAAAGAGGATAGTAAGTCATTTCGGCAAATAAAAATAAATCAGCCTCTCTGAGATAATATCAAAGAGAGGTTTGTTGTTTACTGCACAAAATATTTTCCCGTGATTATTATTTTTATTGAAAATACCTTGATATTGTATTATAATATACCTCAGCAAAAATAAGGAGTAGCTTCAAATTGAGCAAGAATAAGTTTGAAATTGATATGGTGAACGGCTCTATCATGGACAAGATGATTTCCTTTGCCCTGCCTTTAATGCTGTCGGGAATTTTACAGCTTCTTTTCAATGCCGTTGATATAATTGTTGTCGGACGCTTCAGCGGAAGTCAGTCGCTTGCCGCCGTAGGCTCGACCTCGTCGCTTATAAATATGCTGACAAATCTTTTTATCGGTATTTCGCTCGGAGCGAATGTACTTGCCGCCCGTTTCTACGCCGCAGGCAAGCACAAGGAGATGTCCGAGACCGTACACACTGCGATCGCCACAGCCTTTGTCAGCGGTGTGATAATGATATTTGTCGGTATCTTTCTTTCAAGACCTGCGCTTGAGCTTATGGACACACCGTCCGATGTTATTGAACTTTCTACGCTTTATATCCGCATTTACTTCCTCGGTATGCCGTTTTTTATGTTGTATAATTACGGCGCGGCTATTCTGAGGGCTGTCGGCGATACCAAGCGGCCGCTTATCTTTCTCGTTATTTCGGGCGTTGTTAACGCTTGCCTGAATATGCTTCTGGTAATAGTTTTTCATCTTGATGTTGCAGGCGTTGCGATTGCAACCGTTATTTCGCAGGTGATATCCTGCGTGCTCGTTATCGGTTGCCTTTACAAGACCGACGCAGTCTATCAGCTCAGGTTTAAGAAGCTCAGAATTAAGAAGAAATACCTTGTTCAGATTTTCAGGATCGGTATTCCGGCAGGACTTCAAAGCACGCTGATAAGCTTTTCAAACGTGCTGTTGCAGTCCTCGGTCAACTCCTTCGGCTCGATTGCAATGGCAGGCTACACCGCCGCCAATAACATACTGAGCTTCCTTTATATGGCGGCGAATGCCGTAACACAGGCTTGTATGAGCTTCACCAGCCAGAACTTCGGTGCAAGAAAACCTAAGCGAATGGACAGGGTTATTATCGACGGAATGATACTTCAATTTGTTATCTGCCTCAGTCTCGGCACGCTTGCGTATGTTTTCGGCAGTCAGATCTCATCAATTTACACGGACAATCCCGATGTTATTAAAAGCTCGGTCGAGATACTTGCTCTTACCACAATACCGTACTTCCTGTGCGGAATAATGGACGCATGGCCGGGAATTATCCGAGGTATGGGACGGTCAACCGTGCCGATGATACTGTGCCTTATCGGCACCGTCGGAGTCAGAATACTGTGGATATTCTTCTTCTTCCCACATCACAGAACTCTGCGATATCTGTTCATCTCTTATCCGGTGTCGTGGATTGCAACGATCATAATGCAGCTCGCTTATTTCTTTATTATCCGAAAAGAGATACACCGTGAGCTTAGCGCACCGGAAAAGTATTCACCGATATAAAAATGGACTGCTCACTAAGCGAAGACCAAAAGAAACAATTATTAAAACAAAAGGCTTGTATTGGAATTTTATACCGATACAAGCCT
>JAXJRE010000299.1:0-2503 GCA_036310785.1 Acutalibacteraceae bacterium | reverse complement strand
TCCGTCCGCCATTCAGAAGATTGAAGAAATTGCGTCTATCGCAGGCGTTACGCTGAAGGATACCTTCACGGGGGACGAGATCAAAATTGATTCCGATGAAATTGATTTCATTGACGCACTCAGGTCGAAGCTCTCGGAAGCTTTGTCAAGGAGAACGGAGCTTTCCGAAAAGCTCGATGAGATCGAAGCGTCCATCGAACAGTTCAGTCACTTTATCGGCATTGACATTCCGATTGAGGAGCTTCTCTCCTGTGAATTTCTGAAGGTGCGCTTCGGTCATATCCCCAAGGACTGCTACCCGAAGCTCAAGGCTTATGAGCGCAACAATCTTTTTGTTTTCCTTGAGGCTTCCGTTGACGAGAAAAGCCACTGGGGAATTTACGCCGCACCGAGAACGGAAATCGACGAGGTGGACAGAATTTTCGCCTCGCTCTATTTTGACAGAATCAGGATTCCTTTCTCCACGGGAACACCCAAGGAGATACTTGCAAAGCTCAACGAGGAAAAGTCAAAGCTCACCTCGGAACTTAACGAGGTTGACAAGGAGATATCCGACTTCTGGTCGGAAAATTCCGAGCACTGCGAGCAGGTTCACGCCTATCTTGAGGTTGCAAATCTCGCCTTTGACCTCAGACGCTACGCCGCCAAGGACTCGGACTCCGACTATTTCATCTATGTCGGCTGGGTGCCTAAGTCAAGCTACAAACGCTTCAAGAAAAACATTGAAAAAATTGACGGAGTGACCTTTGAGGACGCCGATCCCGAACAGGAAAAGCGGAGCAATCCTCCCGTCAAGCTCAGGAACAAAAAGCCGTTCCGCCCGTTTGAAATGTTCGTTGAAATGTACGGACTTCCCTCCTACGACGGAGTTGACATCACCCCCTTTGTGGCGATAACGTATTCGCTTCTGTTTGGCATAATGTTTGCCGATCTCGGTCAGGGACTTGTGCTTGCGATCGGCGGATATCTGGTTTACAGGCTCAAGGGAGCGAAGCTTGCGAAAATCCTTGTTCCCTGCGGAATCAGCTCGGCTTTCTTCGGTCTTATGGTCGGCTCGGTATTCGGCTACGAGGAGCTTCTCGATCCGCTCTATCACGCAATCGGTCTGAGCGGAAAGCCGCTTTCGGTTATGGATTCCATAAACACCGTGCTTCTGCTTGCGATCGGCATAGGCATTGCCCTCGTCCTTGTTTCCATGGGTCTGAATGTTTTCTGCTCGTTTAAAAACAAAAAGCCGGGCGAAGCGATATTCGGCACAAACGGAATTGTCGGTATGCTTCTTTATTCCGTTCTTGTCTGCGCCGTCATAACATTTATGACGCACAAGACGATTCTGCCGACCGCCCTCATCGTGATCGTTGCTCTTGTCTGCCTTGTGATGCTGTTCTTCCAGGAAATCCTCATCGGAATGACGGACAAGGAAGAAAATTATCTGCCCGAAAAATGGTCGGACTACATTATGCAGAATTTCTTTGAGGTTATCGAATACATTCTCACCTATTTCAGCAACACGGTTTCCTTCCTGCGAGTCGGCGCTTTCGTCCTCGTTCATGCAGGTATGATGATGGTTTTCTCATCGCTTGCAGGCGATGAATACTCGGTCGGCGGTATCATTTCCATGATATTCGGCAACATCCTTGTTATCGCTCTTGAGGGACTTCTCACAGGTATTCAGGTACTTAGACTTGAATTTTACGAGATGTTCAGCAGATTTTACGCAGGCAACGGCAAACCGTTCAACGGAGTCGGAATACGCAAAAGCAAAGGCGTATTGTTCAGTATCAAAAACGTTTTCAAAGCCTCAAAGCCCGAGGAAAAAGAAAACGTAATTATAAAGGTTAAAAAATAACTTTCGGAGGTAATAATCATGTCATTTTTCTATGTTCTTATCGCAGTTCTTCCCATTGCTGCTCTCACGGCTCTTTTCGCATACTCCTTCAGCCGCAAGGCAAGAGGTATTTCAGGCAAAAAAGTTCTGGCAAGAAATCTTGTTGCATTTGCCGTTATCGCCATAACGGTATGCGCATTCACCTTCTCCGTTTCGGCGGCTGAAAACGACAAAGCGACGGCAACAGCCGAAACCTCACAGAGTGAAACGGCTGAGGCTTCCTCCTCGGACAGCGGCAAGGGACTCGGACTTATTGCGGCGGCTATCGTTACAGGTCTTTCGGGCGTCGGCGGCGGTATTGCCGTTGCGGCAGGCGCTCCTGCGGCTATTGCGGCAACCAGCGAGGATTCCAAGGCTTTCGGTAAAGCGCTTATCTTCGTTGCCCTCGGTGAGTCTATCGCCCTGTATGGTGTTGTTATCTCCATTCTTATACTCAACAAGGTCTAAGGTGACATCATGCGTCTTTATCTGATTTGCGACAATGAAGACACGGCTGTCGGGCTTCGTCTTGCAGGCGTTGAGAGCACGGTTGTCAAAAGCCGTGAGGAGGTTTCCTCTCTGCTTGAAAAAGCGGCTCAGGATCCTGAAATCGGCATAATTCTAATCAACCAGACG
>JAXJRE010000298.1:0-7553 GCA_036310785.1 Acutalibacteraceae bacterium | reverse complement strand
GGTGACCAGATGGCTGTTCACGTTCCTCTTTCGGCAGAGGCTCAGGCTGAGGCAAGATTCCTTATGCTTGCCGCTAACAACCTCCTCAAGCCTTCGGACGGACGTCCTGTTGCCGTTCCGACTCAGGATATGATCCTCGGCTCCTACTACCTTACTCTTGAAAAGCCGGGCGAACCCGGTGAGGGCAAGGCTTTCCGTGACGTTGAGGAAGCTATAATGGCATATGATGATGGCATGATCACCCTCCATTCGTCAATCAAGATCCGTATGAAGAAGACAATCAACGGTGTTGAATACACCCGTCTTGTTCCGACAACTCTCGGTAAGGTTATCTTCAACAATCCCATTCCGCAGGATCTCGGATTTGTTGAGCGTAATCCCGACGATATCGACAGCATGTTCAAGCTTGAGGTTGACTTCCTTGTTAAGAAGGGCAATCTCGGCAAGATCATTGACAAGTGCATCCGTGTCCACGGCACAGCCGTAGCTGCGGAAATGCTTGATAATATCAAGGCTCAGGGTTATAAGCACTCCACACGAAGCGGTATCACAGTTGCGGCGTTCGACGCTACAATTCCGCCTAAGAAGGCAGAGCTTATCGCTGAGGCAGAAGCTAAGATTGATAAGGTCAACCGCAACTATGAGCGAGGACTTATCACCAACTCCGAGCGTTCGGATAAGGTCATCGAGATCTGGGAGAACTGCACTCAGGAGGTTGCCAAGGAACTCAAGGCAAACTTCGACAAGTACAACCCGATCAATATGATGCTTGATTCCGGTGCCCGTGGTAACGATTCTCAGCTTCGTCAGCTTGCCGGTATGCGTGGTCTTATCGCAAACACAGCAGGTAAAACAATCGAGGTTCCCATCAAGGCTAACTACCGTGAGGGACTTAATATACTTGAATACTTCATTTCTTCCCGTGGTGCCCGTAAAGGACTTGCCGATACGGCTCTGCGAACAGCCGACTCAGGTTACCTTACACGTCGTCTTGTTGACGTTTCTCAGGAATGTATCATCCGTGAGGAGGACTGCGGCTGCACAGAGGGCGTCGAGGTTTACGACATCTACCACGGCAATCGTAAGATCGTTGATCTTGCCGAGCGTCTTACCGGACGTTATCTGCTCAATGACTATGTTGACGAGCAGACGGGCGAGGTCATCATGGACAACACAAGAATGATGAGGGCCGAGGACGCAGAGCGTGTTGCAAATCATGCAAAGGCTCTCCACCAGGCAAAGATAGACGCAGGCGAGGCAGAGGAAGGCTCGGTAGCTTCCGTTGTAATCCGTTCGCTCCTCACTTGTAAGACGGAGCACGGCGTATGTATCAAGTGCTACGGCTCTAACCTTGCAACAGGTAATCCGGTAACAATCGGTGAAGCTGTCGGTATCATCGCCGCACAGTCCATCGGTGAACCCGGTACACAGCTTACAATGAGAACGTTCCACACCGGCGGTGCTAAGGATGCCGGCGATATCACACAGGGTCTTCCGCGTATCGAGGAGCTGTTCGAGGCAAGAAAGCCGAAGGCTCTTGCGATTCTCTCGGAGATCTCCGGTACGGTTTCGTTCGAGGAAGTCAAGAAGAGCCGTCACGTTGTCATCACAGATACCGAAAACGGCGATTCCAAGTCCTACCTCATTCCTTACGGCTTCCGTGAGATCGTCAAGGAGGGCGACCATGTAACTAAGGGTCAGGCTCTTACCGACGGAGCACCCAATCCGCACGACGTTCTTGCTATCAGAGGCGTTTCCGCCGTTCACGATTACCTTATCCGTGAAGTTCAGAAGACATACCGTACT
This sequence comes from Acutalibacteraceae bacterium, assembly GCA_036310785.1. Lineage (GTDB taxonomy): Bacteria > Bacillota > Clostridia > Oscillospirales > Acutalibacteraceae > CAG-488. Next base: position 5,747 of record JAXJRE010000298.1, on the reverse strand, counting down.
CAGGGTGTTGATATCAACGATAAGCACATCGAGGTTATCGTTCGTCAGATGATGCGTAAGGTCAAGATCGAGGATTCGGGAGATACAGAATTCCTGCCCGGCTCGATTGTTGAGAAGCACGAGTTCTATGTTGCCAACGACAAGGTCAAGGCGAAAGCCGAGGCAGAGGGCAGAGAGCCGAATTACGCAACCTGCGTGCCGACGCTTATGGGTATCACCAAGGCTTCCCTTGCAACAGAGTCGTTCCTTTCTGCGGCTTCATTCCAGGAGACAACGAGAGTTCTCACCGATGCGGCTATCAAGGGCAAGACCGATCCGCTTCTCGGACTTAAAGAGAATGTTATCATCGGTAAGCTTCTCCCGTCAGGTACAGGTATGAGATGCTATTCCGAGGTTGAACTTAAACCGACCGAGGAACACTCAACAACCGTACTCGGCGATCTTCTCAAAGGCGTATAATAACTGTATAATATAAAATATGGCTTGTATCAAACCGATACGAGCCATATTTTTTTGCTGATATTATTGTAAAAATCCGGATAAAATGATAATATAATAAAAGAAACAAAACTTCGGAGGGGACTATATGGAAGTTAAAAAAATGGAGTCGCTGAAAGAGCTGTATAAAATCGGCAGAGGACCGTCCAGCTCACACACGATGGGGCCTGAAAAGGCGTGCAAAATATTCAAAGAGCATAATCCCGACGCCGACCGTTTCAAGGCTGTTCTGTACGGCTCACTGTCCAAAACGGGCGTTGGACACGGCACGGATAAGGTAATCAGGGTTACCTTCGATCCCATACCGTGCGATGTTGTCTTTAACAATGAAGTGACTGAGCTTCCTCATCCGAACACGATGGATCTTTATGCCTACAAGGACGGCAGAGAGATAAAAAAGATCCGTGTGCTGAGCGTCGGCGGAGGAAAAATTGAGATAGTGGGCTACAAAAATGTTGATCCTCCGAAGGTGTATGAGCTTTCAACTTTTTCTGATATTTCCGAATACTGCAAAAATAAGCATATGAGGCTTTGGCAGTATGTTGAAGAGGTTGAGGGTGCAGAGATCAGAGATTATATGCTGAAAATATGGAATCAGATGAAGTCGGGTATTCATCTCGGACTTGCAACCGAGGGCGTTCTTCCCGGCGGACTCAATGTCAGCAGAAAGGCGAAGCATCTTTTTTCGCAACAGCACATTGACGAGAGCGCACAGACAAAGGAAAACCGTGAGGTTTCCGCCTATGCCTTTGCCGTAAGCGAGCAGAATGCGGACGGTGAGGTTATAGTTACCGCCCCGACCTGCGGAGCCGCAGGAGTTATGCCTGCCGTGCTCTACTATCAGCAGATGAAAAGGGGATACAGCGACCTTGAGATTGTCCGAGCACTTGAAACAGGCGGAATAATCGGAAATCTGATAAAGACCAACGCTTCCATTTCAGGCAGTGAATGTGGCTGTCAGGCGGAGATCGGAACAGCGTGCGCTATGGCTTCGGCGGCGCTCGGAGAGTTGTTTTCGCTTGAGATAGACAAGATCGAGTATGCGGCTGAGATCGCAATTGAGCATCATCTCGGGCTGACCTGCGATCCGATATGCGGACTGGTGCAGATCCCGTGTATCGAGAGGAATGCCGTTGCGGCGATGAGGGCGATAAACGCAGTAAGTCTCGCAAGCTTCCTCAGCGATTCAAGAAAGATATCGGTTGACGAGGTTATCAATGTTATGAGAATGACGGGCAAGGATATACCCGGAAGATACAGGGAGACCGCCGAGGGCGGATTGGCAACCCTGAGAATTAAATAAAAAGCTATTGCAATTATTTTTTTGCCGTGATAGAATAAAATAAACCATATGAGTGACCGTTCCGGCGGTTAAATGAGAGGAGAATCATTATGGCATTAAGCGAAAAATTCAGAATTGAAACCAAGAGCCCTTACCTCTATCTTACCGGCTATAAGGGACACTTCGTTGCAGGAAGAAGTCACCTGAATTATTATATAGACATCACATCGCAGAAGTCCTGTCTTTCCGAGGCAAGGGCGGTTGCTCAAGCCATTGCGCCGAGCTATAAGCTCCAGACTGAGATCGACACGATCCTTTGTCTTGACGGAACAGAGGTTATCGGAACCTGTCTTGCAAGGGAGCTGACAAGGAGCGATCTTGCGAGCATCAATGCTCACAGACCGATCAACATTCTTGCTCCCGAATATACGGCGTCAAATCAGCTTATGTTCCGTGACAACATAGTGCATATGATAGCGGGTAAGGATGTGCTTGTTTTCGCCGCATCGGTCGTTACGGGAAGTACGGCTCAGAACGCTTTTGAGGCGATCCGTTACTATTCGGGAACTCCGGTGGGCATTGCTTCGATCTTTGCCACGATGAAGGAGTACGAGGACTTCCGGGTTGCGTCGGTATTCGACCCGCACGATCTTCCCGATTATGAGAGCCATTCTGCGGTTGACTGTCCCCTTTGTAAGAGGGGAGAACGCATCGACGCCCTCATCAACAGCTTTGGCTGTTCGATGCTGTGAAATCAAAACAATATAAACTTATAAAATGGGGTTGCCTCACTATTTCCAAGTGAGACAGCCCTTTTTACTCTAAATCCCTAACCAAAAAGAAAGAGCATAGCATTCGCTACACTCTTTCTTTCTGGCGGAGAGTTAGGGGTTTTTCCGGTGCTGCCGCACCTATCGCCTCGCTTCGCTCGTTGCCACGTCGGCGAAAACAGTCCGCCGGACTGTTTTCTTCCGCAAGCTACGCTTGCTCCCTCCTTGTTCGAATCCCTAACTAAAAAGAAAGAGCATAGCTTGCGCTATACTCTTTCTTTTCTGGCGGAGAGTTAGGGATTCGAACCCTAGGTACATTACGTACACAGCATTTCGAGTCTTTTAGTCAGCGTGTCAAGAACTGGTCGTTTTGTGCCAGTTTCAGGTCGTTTTGTCTGCGTCGAAAGCCGCATTAAATAAGGCTTTTTCAACCCTAAAGCCTTGTTACTACTGCATTTTTTCAAAGTGGGTTCAAATCGGCATTTTTGCCGATTTTGGAGAGAAATCGGGGAAGACAGGAGAGAAATCACGAGAGAAGGCAATACAAAATTACATACACCGCAGAAAGGACTTCAAGCCGACGAAATCTATTTTTGAGGTGTATCAGATGAAGAATCTACCGATTGACTGGGACAGCGTGCCCGATGTGATGAACAAGGATCAGTTTTATAGGCTCTGCCATATCAGCAAATCCACGGCGTTGCATTTGCTCAAAAGCGGCAAGGTGCCCTGTGAGTGGACAGGCAAGAAAACACGATGCTATAAAATCAAAAAAGAGGATGTCCGGGCGTACCTTGAGGAACAAGCCTTTTACCCCGAGCTCTATTCTGCACCCCGTGGATGGTACGGCAGTCACTATGTGGCGAAGCTCTCAAAAGAACTGCCCGAGGATGTACTCCGGCAAATGCACGACTATTACGCCAAACTGCTCAGCAAGTATAAGGATGTCGTTACCGTGCAGGAGGTTGTCGCTTTGACCGGCTACGCCAAAACTACAATCAATAATTGGTGCAACCGTGGTGAGCTTAAATCGTTCCGCAAAGGACAATCCTTTTACATACCGAAAATCTTCCTCATCGACTTTTTCTGTTCGCTGACCTTCCGTTCCATCACCCGCAAAAGCCTGTGGCATATCCAAACGCTGAACGATTTTCAAAGGAAGATGAAGCATAGAAAATAAAACTTAATATATTTCTGCATCTCCTTTGTGTTTGATAGCCACAAAGGAGATGATTTTTAATAAAATACTTGTATTGTTTTCGTGATTGAGGTATAATGAATATGCTTTAAGGCGTAATACATTAAATTTGAAACATTGTATCTTAGTGTTTATTCCTGTTTATGAAAGTGAACCCGAGTAAACAAACGGAAACAAAGAATTATATTTAATGATATATGTCTGGCATTGTCTTTCCTATTCTCACGGGGAAAGTGTTTTTGTCAGGCTATTATTATGCCTTTTGGTAAAATACATTACCGAAAGGATTTTTTATTATGGAAAAAGAATTAGTATGGAAAATGGTGCAAGGACAAATCGGGTATGATTTTAAAAATCTTGATTTGTTGCAGCAAGCTTTCACTCGTCGCTCATATACTGCAGAGAACGGCGGTGAAAACAATGAGGTGCTCGAGTTCATTGGAGACAAAGCACTTGATTTTGTGGTTGTTAAACTGCTTATTCAGAAGTACGGGTATTTAGCAAATGGGGATCCGGTTGACGGAACAAAGCTTTCTGTTTGGGAACAAGAATTCAAACGTAATCAAGTGGGTTACGAAGCGCCGGTAGTAAATAGTTTCGGCTGTGACTATGACGAAGATGACCTATCTAAAATCAAAAGTCGAATGGTGAATAAAAAAGCATTGGCTCGCCGAATGGATGAACTTGGTTTTTCCGAACATCTTATTATGGGTAAGGGCGATATACAGAATAATATCAACCAAGAAGATTCTGTAAAAGAAGATTTGTTTGAAGCTATTATCGGAGCTGTTGCGATCGATTCAGGATGGAATCTGAAGGACTTGCAAAAAGTGGTTGAAGTAATGCTTGTGCCCGAAGACTTTCTAATTAATGATACCGACACCAATTATGTGCGACTTATTCAGGAATGGGAAATGAACGAGAATGGGTGCATTCCTTGGTACAAATACAAAGAAGCTTCTTACTCATCGACTTGGTATTTAAAAGAGGATAACACTATATATCAAAGCTTTCCGTTAGGTTACAACTATTCTAAGCTTAAATATCATTGTTACCTCAAACTGCTTGATTCTCTACCGGTGTTTTGCGGCTTCGGTGTGTCTATCCGTGAGGCGAGAATGGCTGCTTGCAAATTAGCTTATGAGTATTTAGAGAGAAATGATATGCTTCCATCTATCCGTGACGAAATTGAAAATCCTAACCGTGATGATGCAATTAACCAACTTGAAACATTGGCTCGAAGAGGTTATTTTTCCATTCCTACTTATGAGTTCAAGGAAACATATGATGACAATGGTAATCCTATTTGGAATTGCGAATGTCGTATAGCGGAAGAAGATTATTACTTCGATGGGACATCCTCATCAAAAAAAGAAGCAAAGAAAGATTCTGCTTTTAGAATGCTTTTATATGTACTCGGAATGGAGGATGAATAAAAATGGCCAAGTGGTGTTTTAATTATGAGTCAGGCGAATATGAATACATCGAAAAGGATGGCTTCAGTATTGACCGAGGCGAATATGTTTACAATTGGGATGATAGCGAATATCGTCGTGAAGAGGAAGAATGCCGTAATTCTTTATTTGATGATGAAGATGACGACTGACCCCAGATACTAAAACAATACCAATGTGCGATTTGAAAATTCGCATACTCGCACCTGCTTTTCGGTTCTGCTAAACTGTAATCGAAAGGCAGGTGCATTATTTATGTCACGGTTTATCGAAGAATTTTACTACGGAAATATTGATCCGCAGGCACGCAGTACAAAAGAAAATAAAGCGGTGCAAAAGCAAATGGAAATCCTGATGAGTAACGAGGATTTACTGACCAACGCCCTGACCGACAAGCCAAAGAAATGGTTTCTCGACTATGTGAACGCTTGGGGCGTTGTGAACGGGGAATCAAATCTTGATAGCTTTATTATGGGCTTCCGCCTCGGTGCAAATTTCACCTATGAAGCGTTCGTTTCAACCGAAACACCATTTCAAGATTTGCT
>JAXJRE010000297.1:0-5281 GCA_036310785.1 Acutalibacteraceae bacterium | reverse complement strand
GTAAAGGGAGCTGTCAGCGAAGCTGACTGAGGGATTGTCAAAAAACAAATTTCTAATTATATCTTTATCATTCGCATTTATCCCCTCCGTCTCGTCGTTCCTCCTCGCCACCTCCCCTTGCAACAAGGGGAGGCTTATATGGTTTCTGCAAACTTTAAAAATTTCACATCTAAAATCTAACATCTACAATCTAAAGTCTAACTTGGGGAAGCCTTGCATAGTTTCATCAGATTTTAAAGTATTCTTGTCTAAAATCTAATATCTAATGTCTAACGTCTATTTTGTGCGATTGACAACTACTAATTACAATTCTAAAACCATAACGAAGCAAAAAAATTCACCCTCTCCCGAAGAAGAGGGTGAAAACTCTTTAATTTGATCAGAGAATATAGATCGTAACGCCTCGTCTGCCGAATGCGCTTGCCTGTCCCTCCGTTGAGAAGTACAGGTCGCAAACAGTCGAGCTGCTGCCGGTCCAGTAGATAAATCCGCCTGTATCCTCTGCCGAAGCGTAGCCGTAAACATATGCTCCGTCATCGGAAACGATCCACATCTTTGTACCGTAGGGGATCTGATTGGGGTTGACCGCAATGTAACCCGGCTTTACAGACTTGCCCGTTGCGGTAACTCCGCCGCCCGAATATGCGGACGCAGTTCCTCTGATAACTCTCTTGTATGATGTGGGAACGCCGCTCTTTGTGATCTGAAGGCTTGACGGCGGCTGAAGCCATGAAATTGTGTTGAAGCCCGATGCGCTTACGGTCGGACGTCTCTTTGTGCCGACCTCAAGAATACGCTCGGTTGCAGCCTTTGTAACTACTGAATTGACCTTGATTGACTCAACAAGCTTGCCGTCAACATATTTGTCCTTATAGGTAACGGTCTGACGTCCGTTTACACCCTGCTGAATGGTCTTGGACTGGTCTGTGTAAAGGCTTGCGTTATTCTTCTTCTGGGTTGTGTAGGGAAGAACCTCGTCTGCCGTTCTTTCCTTAAAGGTTACTCTTGAAACCTTGATCTTCATATTCTTTGTGAGCGGTGTATCGAGCGAAGCGGAGATGATATCGTCATCGTCGATAGTAACAACCGCCTTGTCAAGTGCGTCTGCAACGGTACCCGTAGCCATATTGAGCTTATAGGTCTCGCCGTCCGCAATGACCGTCACGGGGAAAGCTCTGGAAATTACGATCTCCATTCCCTCGTAAACAACATCTTCTCTGTTACAGCTCAGCTCGTCGCCGTCTTTAAGGATTATTCCGTTTCTTTCAAGCGAGCTTTCAACCGAACCTACTGCAGGATACTGAACGCCGTTCTCTGAGTTGTCGTAAACCGTAACGGAACAAGCTCTGTAAACCGTGATGGTTGACTTCGATCCGCTTGAGAAATCGGAAAGATCAACAACGTCGCCCTTATTGACCTGAACGTTTGCCTGAGAAAGAATGTCCTCTGCGTTTTCTCTGAGCGTTACAATGTTGATTTCATTGTCGTCTGCAATAATCTTTACCGAATATGAGTTTGCGGCGGCAGCGTAGATTGTTGCTGCGATGAAACAAATAACAAGCGTCAGAGAAATAACTCTGATCTTTGATTTTGAAATCATCTTGCCGATTTTCTTCAATGTTTCCATTTTGGAAGCTCCTTTTATACGGATAATTATCCGCTTTATTCAGGGCAAAGCCCGTTTTTTCAGTTAGTTTGTAACCAACGCCGCCTATTATAGTAAGTCATAGCCAATTTGTCAAATAAAAAACGAAATTGATTTTGTTAACTTTTCACAATTATTTTTATATTAAAAAAGCAAAATCAAAGGTTAATCGCTCGATTTATGCCAAAAAACAGTATTTGTCACTCCGATACAGCCTGAATTTTTGTGCAAAACCTAAAAAGTTACAAAAAGTTACAGTCACGGTCTTTTCTGTTACTTTTATTCTTATTCAACAGCCTCAAAAAATATTAACCGCTGTATATACTATTATAAAGAACGCATTTCAAACATCTTGAACCAAAAATTGTAACTTGTTGTAACTTATTGACAATTATTTGTTTCCCTGTTATAATTAGAACATCGTTTATCCACCGCTTAACCCATTATCACGGAGGAAGGAATATGAAAAGAGTATTATCTGTTTTATTGACACTGACACTTATGCTTGCTGTTTTCCCTGTCGGAAACCTCAGCGCAAGCGCAGTCAATTACGACCGCAGTGCCGCTCTCAGGTATGCGGAAGACACATGGAACAACGGAATTGAAATGTGTGCCGGCTATGTTTCCAACTGTCTCAAGGCAGGCGGAATCAATGTAATGGAGCGTTCGGTTTACAATCTTTACAACGCTCTCAAGGGCACCTACGGCACCTCATACGTTCTCGCCACGGACGGACCTTACATATATATGTCGGATAATGTCGGCAAGCTTTCGCCTGCAGATCCCGTATTCTATTACTGCAAAAGCTGCAAGACCTTCCAGCATGCAATTCTTTGCGGCGGAAACGATTCAAGCGGCAGAATGACAGACTACGCTCACAACAACGCCCATCACAACACCACGACCTACATTTCGTGGGGCTGTTCCGACTGCGGAGCGGTAAACTGGACGATGTACTGTGTGCATATCAATTCCTCAAGCGACACAAGCACCGCAAAGATACTGTCCGTATATTTTAATGCAAACGGCGCTTCTATCAACTCGTCAAAATACAAGCTCGTTTCAAATGAAGTTTATCAGATCAGCGGAAACACACGCTTTGCTCAGAAATGGACATACAATAACACATTGCCATACGGAATTTGTGATGCGTCAGGCTTCGGACTTTACAAGACGGGCTACACCTTCGCAGGATGGGGAACTCAGCAGTCCGGCGGAAAGGTATTCAGCGATCAGGACACCTCCGTAAAGCCGAGCGACCTCAGCTCCAATATTCAAAACGGAAGCTGTTCGGTAGTTTTATATGCACAGTGGAAGCCGAACACATACAGCGTTACTTACAACGCTAACGGCGGAAGCGGCGCACCTGCGGCTCAGACCAAAACCCACGGAGTGAACCTCACTCTCTCCTCATCAAAGCCGAGCCGTTCGGGATATGATTTCAAATGCTGGAACACAAAGTCCGACGGATCAGGCACAAACTACAACCCCGGAAGCACCTATTCCGCAAATTCCGGCGTTACACTTTATGCTATCTGGAGCAAAACCCACGTACACTCCTACACAAAGACAATAACCAAGGCAGCTACCTGCACAAAGGACGGAACTGCGAAATTCACCTGCTCCTGCGGCGCAAGCTATACCGAAACAATCAAAGCAACCGGTCACAATGCCGTTTGGGTATTTTCAAAAATCCCGTCAATCTACAGCACAGGCCTCAAGCATAAGGAATGTTCCAAGTGCCACACCTCATTGTCCACGAACACAACGGTTGCAAAAGCAACAGGAGATGTAAACGGTGACGGTCACACCAACTCCTTCGACGCAATGGCAATTCTCAAGCACACCACGGGCTACACAGCTCTGTCACAGTCCGAAACGGCCAGAATAAACGCCGACGTAAACGGTGACGGTCACATCAATTCCTCGGATGCGCTCATTATTCTTCAGGTCGCAACAGGAAGCATCAGACCGTAAATCAAAAGTAAAAGCAAAAATTCAAGGGCAGTTTCACTTCTCGGTGAAACTGCCCTATTGTTATTATTTATTAAAGCTGGCAGGAGGTCATATCCTCAAAGCTCTCACGCCTGACGGCAACATACTCGCTGTCCTTTGTGAGCATGATTACCGGCGGCTTTGCTATAGCATTATAATTTGACGACATTGCATAGTTGTAAGCGCCCGTTGTCAGCACGGCAATAATATCTCCCCTCTGAGCCTCGGGAATAAGCACATTCTCCTGAATGAGATCTCCGCTTTCACAGCAACGGCCTGCAATCGTACATTCATAATCGGCAGGCTCGTCCATTTTATTTGCAACATAAACCGTATACGCCGACTGATACATCGCATATCTCGGATTGTCGGGCATACCGCCGTCAATGGAAACGTATTTCTTGAATCCGGGTATTTCTTTTTTGCCTCCGACGGTGTAAAGGGTAATTCCTGCGTCGGCAACAATACTTCTGCCCGGCTCCATAAGAATCTGCGGCATATTCACGCCCTTTTGAGCACATTCCGAGCGAATTATTTCGGCAAGACTTCTGATGTTCGCCGCATAGTCGATCTCGGGATCGCTCTCGACATAACGCACGCCCATTCCTCCGCCGATATTGAGCGTCTGAGCCTCGTAGCCCTGCTCGGTCTTTATTTTTGCAATGAAATCAATCATTATCTTTGCGGCGTCGCTGAACGGCTCGTATTCAAAAATCTGCGATCCGATATGGCAATGGAAGCCTCTCAGCTCGACATTCGGCAAAGAAAGAGCAAAACGAACAAGCTCGTCCGCCTGTCCTGTTTCGATAGCCGTACCGAACTTTGAGTCAACCTGACCGGTGGAAATTTTTGCGTGGGTGTGAGGATCAATACCCGGAGTAAGGCGAAGCAGAATTTTCTGTCTTATTCCCCTTTTGGCGGCATGGCGGTCGATCGCACGAAGCTCGTCGCAGTTGTCGCAGACGAAGTAACCGATCGAATTATCCATCGCATAGGCGATGTCTCTGCCCGTTTTGTTGTTGCCGTGAAAATAAGCGTTTTCAAGAGGGAAACCTGCGCTTGCCGCCGTGTAAAGCTCGCCCGGCGAAACAACGTCGATGCCCATACCCTCCTCTTTCATTATCCTGTAAATCTGCTTGAAACACAATGACTTGCTGGCAAAAAGAGGAAAAGAGCCGCCGCCGAAAAATTCCGACATTGCTTTTTTATAAATACGGCATTTTTCTCTTATTTTCTCCTCATCCATAATGTATGCAGGCGTGCCGTATTTTTCGGCAAGCTCGACCGTGTCCCGTCCTGCAAACACAAGGTGTCCTTTTTCATTTATACTGAGGTTGTCGCAAATCATTTTAAAAATCCTTTCGTGGGTAATTATAACATATGCGCTCTGATCTCGTCGCCGTCCATATCGACAAGGAGAGCCGGAGCAATATCAAATACTGTCTTACAGCCTGTCTCGCCGCTTTCTCTGAGCTTATAGGCGGCTCTTGCATAGGCGGTGAGTACACTGCCCGTAAATTCGGGGTTGGACTCAAGCTTTAAGCTGTATTCTATGGTGTGTTTTGTATCAAGGTCAAATCCCGTACAGCCGCTTCTGATAACGCTGCCGCCGTGAGGAATACCGCTGTGGTTTTTCTTCAG
>JAXJRE010000296.1:0-15634 GCA_036310785.1 Acutalibacteraceae bacterium | reverse complement strand
TTGATCCCGAATATGCGGAAAAACTGCACCCGAACAATGTAAAAAGGATAGTCCGTGCGCTTGAGGTGTTCAGGACAACGGGCACTACCATGACCGAGCAGGCAGAGCTTTCAAAGCAGGCTTCTCCCTATGAGAGCTGTATTATCGGACTTGATTCAGAGGACAGACAGTTTCTTTATGACAGGATCGACCGCCGTGTAGATATTATGCTTGAAAGAGGGCTTGAGACCGAGGCGAGAGAATACATCGCCGTCGCAAACGGCTCGACTTCGGCTCAGGCGATAGGCTATAAGGAGCTGAAGCCGTATTTTGACGGTGAAATTTCAAGAGAAGCGGCGATTGAAAATTTAAAGAGAGCAACACGCCGTTATGCTAAACGTCAGCTTACCTGGTTCAGACGTAACGGGTGCATAAATTGGCTGTATATTGACAAGTATCAAAATAAGGAAGATTTTGTAAAAGATGCTTTTATGATAGTTGAAAAGTTTCGGAAAGGAGAAAGATCCGAATGAAAAACCGAACATGGATAAATATAATTTGCACGGTATTGCTTGTTGCCACATTTGTTTACCTTTTTCACGATGCGGTGCGTGTCAACCGTGACGCATACGATACCGAGACCGCCGAAGAAGCGGTTGAACAGGAAAAACTTGATCTGAAAGCTTTCATAGTCCGTGACGAGGAATATATCAACGAAAAAACCACGGGTACAGTTGTTCCGCTCATCAAGGACGGAATGAGGGTTGCCAGCGGCGATGCTGTTGCCCGTGTGTGCAACTCCGCCGAGGATGCCGCCGATATGTCGGCTCTGCTTGAGGCAAAGGAGAGCCTTAAAAGATATCAGGAGCTTTCCGAGCAGACGGAGCTTAACGCTCTCGATATGGAAAAGCTCAACAAGTCAATAGATGCCTGCTATACCGAGCTTCTGAAAACCGCCGCCAACGGTGATTTTTCCGAGCTGGACAATAATATTGAGGAAATGGAAAACAAGCTTGCAAGCAAGCAGATTCTGAAGGACGGAACGATCGACCTTACAGAAAAGTTTAATAAGCTCAACAGTCAGATTCAGGTTCTTGAGGCTAAAAAAATCAACACCTCAGATGTTCTTGCGCCGCTTTCAGGCTACTATATCAGCAACCTTGACGGATATGAGGGTGCAATGGATTATGATAAGATATCCGAGCTGACGGTCGGCGAGGTCGAAAAGCTCTTTGAGAAAGAGCCTGCCGACGTTTCGGGCAGAATGGGCAAGATCGTCGGAAGCTATAAATGGTATCTCGTCACAACGATGGAGAGCAAATATGCCCTGCTTATGGATATCGGGGATTCAATGAAAATCAATATGCCTTATTACGGCTTTAAGGACGTCACCGTCAAGGTCGAATCAATATCGGCTGAGCAGAACGGCAAGGTTGCCGTTGCTTTCTCCTGCAATATGATGAATGAGACATATGCGAATATGAGAATTGAGGATATCGAGCTTGTTTTCAAGGAGTACACGGGTTACAAAATAAACAGCTCGTCTATCCGCCGTGAAAAGGACAGCAAGGGCAACGAAATCGACGTTGTATATATCCTCAGAGGCGACATTATGAATGTCAGAAAAATCGAGATTATATACGATGCCGGCGATTATGTTCTCGTCAGCGAGGAGACCGAGGCGTCGAACGGCTACCGTCCGATAAAACGCTATGACGAAGTTATTGTGAAAGGAAGGAATTTAAGTGACGGAAAAAGCATTAGTTGAGGAACGCTTCAGAGATATTGAAGAAAACTATAAGCGTATCCGTGAAAACATATGTGAAGCCGCACTCAGAAGCGGCAGAGACGAAAAATCGGTTCGTCTGATGGGCGTTACGAAAACCGTTGACAGCCTGTATATCAACCATGCCCTTTCACTCGGCATTGATCTGATCGGCGAAAACAGAGTGCAGGAATATCTTGGCAAGCGTGACGAGCTTCACCTTGACGGAGTGGAAAAGCACCTGATCGGACATTTGCAGACAAACAAGGTCAGACAGATTGTCGGCGAGGTCGATATGATCGACAGCGTTGACAGCGTTAAGGTTGCAAAGGAGATCGGCAAGGAGTCCGCAAAAAGGGGAATCGTTACCGACGTTCTGGTCGAGATCAATATCGGCGGCGAGGAGAGCAAGTTCGGTCTTGATCCCTCAAAGCTGACCGAAACTCTCTGCGAAATGGCAGAAATCGGCTCAATTCGCATCAAGGGACTTATGGCGATACCCCCGATTTGCGACAGCAGTACAGAAATTCGTAAATTTTTTATGAATATGAACCGAATGTTCCTTGACATAAAGGCAAAAAAATTAGATAATGTTAGTATGGATGTACTGTCAATGGGTATGTCCGGCGATTACGTTGAAGCGATACTTGAAGGCTCGACTATGGTAAGAGTCGGATCGTCGCTTTTCGGCAAACGAGTATATTAAATCAGGAGGTTTTTTTATAATGGGTATGATGGATAAATTCAAGAATATGTTCAATATGTCCGAGGAAGAATTCCTTGACGATGTTGATCTTGACGATGAGGAGCCGGAGAGAGAGGACAGCTCCCGTGATATGAGGAGTAACTTCTCTTTCAATCATAAGAACGACCGTGACAGCAAGGTTGTCGATATCCGTTCTTCCGTTCCTGCGGCGGCTGCGGCTTCTTCCAAGGCACACGTTGTTTTCAAGAAGCTTGACAGATACGAGGACGTCGGCTCGGTTGCAGATGTGCTCAATGAGAAAAGGATTGTTATCCTCAATCTTGAGACCTGCCCGAATGACGCAACGGTCAGGATCATTGACTTCCTCAGCGGCGTTGCCTATGCCAACAACGGAGATATAAAGCGTGTTGCAGGCAGAGCTTATATTATCACACCTTACAACGTTCCCCTTACGGGCGAGCTTCTTGATGAAGTTGAACATTCCAATTATTGATAAATCTTTATTGTTTAAAATACAGGAGGAATAAACCATGTTAACACCGGCAAAAATCACCAACCACCATTTTGAAGCCTCCGGAAGAAATGCTTACAAAGCAGAAAGCGTAGATTCTTTCATCAAGGAAGTCGCAGAATCTTATGAGCAGATGTTCCGTGAAAACGGAGAGATGTATAAGAAGATAAATCTGCTTGCGCAGAGACTTGAAGAATACAGAAATGACGAGGACAATATCCGCAATGCACTCCTGACCGCTCAGAGAGCCGCCGAAAAAATTACAAAAGAGGCGCAGGATAAGGCGGATAAGCTCCTTGCAGAGGTTCAGGCGAGAACGGACACCGAGAACGAAAGACTTGATGCGGCCGCCAAGGAGATGCTTACCAAGGCGAAGTATCAGGCGGACTATATTGTTGAAGAAGCTCAGAAGCAGGCAAAGGAAATTGTTGAAAAAGCTGTTGTTGAGTCCAAGGAGGCCTCGGTAAACGCAAGAAGCGATATGATCAAGGAGCTTGCCGCTCTTGAGACAATGAAGCAGGAGGTCACCAAGTTCAAGCAGCAGATCCTCGGCGAATACGCCGCACAGGTCGAGCTTATCAATAAGCTTCCCGAGGTTGTCATTGAGCAGATGAACAAAGAGGAAGAAGAAAAGGCAGAGGCGGAGGAAGCTCCCGTTGAAGAGCCTGTTGCCGAGGTAAAGGCAGAGGAAGAAGCCGAGACGGCAGTTGAGGAAGCAGAGCCTGAAACAGATAATACAACCGTCCCTTTTGAGGAAAGCGCCGAGGAGGTTAAGGCTCCCGAGGCAAGAGAAGCAGAGGATATGGACGTCGGTCATCTTCAGCAGATGATCGAGGACACAGAGGATACCGACGCCGAGTCCGACACCTCCTATGAGGAAGATGAGGACGAGGAGGAAACCGAGGAAAGTCAGGAACCGGCAGAGTTTATCGTGCCCGATATTGACGATGCAAGCGATGAAGAGCTTGACAGAATCGTTGTCGATTACGGCATAGAGGGCAAGCCCGAGCCTAAGGACATTATGTTCACAAAGCCCAGAAAGAACGAGGACGACAGAGAGGGCTTCAAGCTCAAGTTTGAAAATATCGACTCATATGCCGTTGACGATTCCGACGACAATTATCTCGATGATCTCGATGACGACGATCTTGACGATGATGACAGCGACGGCGGAATCGCAGGCAAGATCAAGGGATTTTTCAGAAAATAATGAGTGTAATAATCAGTTTAATTTCCATTGCGGTCTTGACCGCAGCCGATCAGGTGATAAAGCTCTTTGTTGAACGCTTTCTTGCACCTGTCGGCACGGCGGAATTCATAAACGGCTTCATCGGCTGGAATTATGTCCGCAACACGGGGGCGGCCTTCGGCTCGTTTTCCGACAATACGGTTCTGCTCTCGGTTGTGACGGGTGCGGTGCTTCTGGCAGGTATCGTTCTTATTGCGATGAAAAAGGTAAAATCAAGGTTTTGCCTTGTCTGCGCCGTGATGATAATTTCGGGCGGTTTGGGCAACCTTATAGACAGGGTGCTGAAAGGCTATGTTGTTGATTTTATCGATCTTCAGTTTATGAATTTTGCAGTATTCAACTTTGCGGATATTCTTGTAACCGTCGGAGCTTTTGCGCTGATGTTATATGTAATTGCCGATATTTTCAGGGACCGCAAAAATTCGGGTGAAAAGAATGAGTGATTTTTTCTTCCGTATAGATTCGGATTTTGCAGGGGAGAGAATTGACAAAACCTTATCGGATCTTTGTTCCGATTTTACCCGTTCGCACATTCAGCACATAATTGACGACGGTGAGGTCAGGGTGAACGGCAACCCCGTTTCCAAGTCCTTCAAGGTTTCGGTCGGAGATGAGATCAGCTTCTCAATGCCTGAGCTGAAAACTCTTGAGGCGAAGCCTGAAAACATTCCGCTTGACATTGTTTATGAGGACGACGATCTTCTCGTTGTCAACAAGCCGAGGGGAATGGTTGTTCACCCGGCGGCAGGCAACTATGACGGCACTCTCGTCAACGCCCTGCTTTACCATTGCGGAAGCAGTCTTTCGGGAATTAACGGAGTTATCCGTCCCGGAATAGTTCACCGCATTGATAAGAACACAAGCGGTCTCCTGATTGTTGCGAAGAACGATTTTGCCCACGAAAAGCTTGCAGCTCAGATCAAGGAGCACAGCTTCACACGGCAATACAGGGCGGTAGTTCACGGTCATTTCAAGGAGCTGAGCGGAACGGTAAACGCTCCGATCGGAAGAAATCCGAACGACAGAAAGAAAATGTGCGTCATTCATCAAAATTCCAAGGATGCCGTTTCTCATTATGAGGTGATTGATCAGAATGAGAAATTTGCATATATAAAGGTTACTCTCGAAACGGGCAGAACTCATCAGATCAGGGTTCATATGGCTTATATCGGTCATCCCGTTGCCGGCGATAATGTTTACGGACCTAAAAACGGAGTGACCTCGCTCAACGGACAGTGTCTGCACGCAGGACTTATCGGATTCAAGCATCCGAGAGACGGAAGATATCTGGAGTTCACGGCAGACGTTCCGGAGTATTTTAAAGATTTTTTAAAAAAGCAATCATTAGCTGAATAATTGGAGGTGTTATTTTGGACGCAGTAACAAAAAAACAATTACAGATCAAGGCTTGTACGGTGCGTATGGGCGTGATTGAAGGTGTGTTCAATGCAAAATCCGGTCATCCCGGCGGATCGCTCTCAATAGCGGATATTCTCACATATCTTTATTTTGAGCATATGAATGTTGATCCGAAAAATCCCAAGGACGAGAACAGAGACAGATTTGTCCTTTCCAAGGGACACACTGCTCCCGCTCTCTACGCAGTTCTTGCAAACAAGGGCTTCTTCCCCGTTTCAGAGCTTAAAAATCTCCGTAAGCCCGGTTCGATGCTTCAGGGACATCCGAGCATGAACCGTACACCCGGAATTGATATGAGCACAGGCTCACTCGGTCAGGGTATTTCCACGGCTGTCGGAATGGCTCTTGCCGGCAAGATCGACAAGAAGGATTACAGAGTTTACACAGTTCTCGGTGACGGTGAAATCGAGGAAGGTCAGGTCTGGGAAGCGGCTATGTTCGCCGCTGCAAAGGGACTTGACAATCTCTGCGCCGTTGTTGACAATAATAATCTTCAGATCGACGGCTCGGTTGCGGAGGTCAATTCCCCGTATCCGATTCCCGAAAAATTCCGTGCTTTCGGTTGGAATGTGATCGAGATCTACGGTCATTCCTTTGACGAGATAGACGCAGCCTTCAAGGCGGCTCAGGAATTTAAGGGCAAGCCCACGGTTATCGTTGCCAAGACCGTCAAGGGCAAGGACGTTTCCTTCATGGAAGATCAGTGTTCATGGCACGGTACGGCTCCGAACGCAGAGCAGTATGAGCAGGCGATGAGCGAGCTTAAAGCAAAACTTGCAGAATTGGAGGCGTAAGAAATGGCAGACGTAATTAAAACAGCAACAAGAGAAGCTTACGGTAAAGCTTTGGTTGAGCTCGGCGAGAAGGACGAGAGCCTTATTGTTATGGACGCCGATCTTGCCGCCGCTACAAAAACGGGTATGTTCAAGAAGGCTTTCCCGGACAGATTTTTTGACGCAGGTATTGCAGAGTGCAACCTTGTCGGCGTTGCCGCAGGTCTTGCCACAACGGGACACACCGTTTTTGCAAGCTCCTTTGCAATGTTCCTTGCAGGACGTGCTTTTGAGCAGGTCAGAAATACAATAGGCTATCCCCACCTCAATGTTAAGCTCGGTGCAACTCACGCAGGTATCTCCGTCGGTGAGGACGGCGCAAGCCATCAGTGCTGTGAGGATATCGCCCTGATGAGGACTATTCCCGGTATGGTTATCATCAACCCTGCCGATGATGTTGAGGCTCGTGCCGCAGTTTTCGCCGCGGCTGAGTATGAGGGACCTGTTTATCTTCGCTTCGGCAGACTTGCAGTTCCCCGCTTCAACGATCCCGACACCTATAAGCTTGAGATCGGCAAGGGAATTGAGCTTGCCGAGGGCAGTGATGTAACTATCGTTGCAACAGGCCTTATGGTAAACGAGGCAATGATCGCCAAGGATATGCTCAAGGAGGAGGGTATCTCCGCAAGAGTTATCAATATCCACACAATCAAGCCGATCGACAAGGATATCATTCTCAAGGCGGCTGAGGAAACAGGCGCTATCGTTACTGCCGAGGAACACAGCGTTATCGGCGGACTCGGCTCTGCGGTTGCTGAGGTTGTATGCGAGGGCAAGCCCGTTCCCGTTGTCAGAGTCGGTGTAGAAGATAAATTCGGCGGCTCAGGCCCCGCAGTTGAGATGCTCAAGATCTACGGCCTTTGCGCTTCAAATATTGTTGAAAAAGCGAAGAAAGCTATTTCGATGAAATAATTTAACTTTAGCCCGTTCCGTTCCTTTGCGGACGGAACGGGATCCGGAGAAAAAGATGAAAGAAAGCGACGGTTTCAGACCATTAAACGAAGAATACGACGATGACGCTCAGGCAGTTTCGCAGTCTGAGCTTTTGCCAATTTATGAAGCAATGAGTTTTTCGGGCGATATTCAGCCGCTTGACGACGTTGTAAGTCCGGAAAATATTACGTTGGATTTTGACGGAAAGAGAAACGAGAAAAACACAGCAGAAAAGAAAACATCAAAAAAGAAAAAAATCTCCGCAAGAGCGGAGTCGAGAATAAAAACATTGATTGCCTGCGCCGCGCTGATAATTTTCGTTGTCGGCGGAATTGCAGGAGCCTATTTCGGGGTGGAGAGAGCTGACGTCAATTCGTCTCCCGTTGCCGCAATTTATAAGACGACTGATAAAAATGCGGTGATCAAGCTCGTTGACGGTACGGAATATGATATCGGCGAGGCGAGGGAGATATCGGTCTCTACGGACGGAATGTTTGTCTGGCTCACCCGAAACACCTCGTCCGTCACAGGCAAATATGACCTCAGACTGATCGAGGTGGCAAGCAAAAAATCATTGAAAAAGCAGGGCAAATTCGTCGAGAAGGGTATCGACGACGGATGGAAAACAACTAAGGACGGTCAGTTTGCCTGCTACGGAATAACAAAATCGGAAATCACAAGCTGTTATATGTACAGCGTTGAAAATCAGAAAGCGGATACCGTTGCCGATTCGGTCGAGGAGTTTTTCCCTCCGTCGGTCGGAAATACGGTCTATTTCACACGCAGGAGCGGCAGCGTCTATTCGCTCCATAGGGCGAAATACGGTGAGAACAGCGAGAATGTCGCAAGCGGTATCAGCCATGTGAAATACTGCGCAGACGATAACGACTGCGAAATTCTTTATACACAGGCGACGGGCAAAGGAACGGATGTCAACATTTATTCCGTCAAGGAGCTTGAAGAACCCGTCTGTATCTGCAAGGACGTCAGCGAGGTTTACCTCAACGACTATTCCTACAACGGAAATCTTTATTATTTCACAAAGAATACTTCAAACGTAAACTGGCAGGATTTTATTACCGATAATTACTATGAAAACGATCTGAAAATTCAGAGACCTGTTGAAAGTGACTACATGGTTGAAAAGGGCTTCATTTTCAAGAGAAAAGTGCTTGACACAACAAAATACAATGCGGCGCTTCATCAGTACGAGCTTAAAGCGATCAGGGACGAGATCAGAGAGGAGCTTAACAAGCTTGATCTCGGACTTGCCGTTCGGGACGAATACACCTGCTTTGCATACAAGGGCGGAAGCTCACACAGGCTTGCAACGGGCGTTACACTGGAAAATATTGTTGAATTTGCAAAGGACGGCGATCCGAGACTGATCTTCAGAAAATCCGTCATCGGCATCGGAAACAGTATCACGATGGACGAGCTTGTCGAGATCACGACCAAGTCGAATGTCCAGAAAGCGATGGATTATATCCGCAATGTTGTTCAGAACTCCTATGACGTCAGCGACAGTTGCTTCTATTCCTGGTATAACGGAAGCAGGGTGCTTGAATATGAGGTCAACGGCTATGACCTTGACCGTACGGAGTTTGTATTCTCGGACGGCGGAGAGCTTTATGCCGTTTCGGAGAGCGAGCTGTATTTCAATCAGCCCGAAAATTCCGAGATGAGCAGTAAGCGCCTTATCGACTCCAATGTGTCCGACTGCGTTTCCGTCGGAAGCTCAATGTATTATGAAAAGCTTGACGCAACGGGAACAAAGACTCTGTATAAATTCACACCCAAGGGCGGCAAGGCAGAGGTCTGCAAAAATCTGTATTCGTATTTTGCGGTCAGCGACACTTTTGTTATCGTCCTCACAAGACAGGACAATTCGGATGAGCTAATGTCCGTCGGCATTTATGACGGAAAGGGTTATGCCGTTGTTGACAGCGACCTGAGCCTGAATAATTTTATTTACAGCGGACAGTCGTTTGCATATATCAAAAATTATAAGAGCGGAAGCGGCGAGCTTTACAGCTATTCGCTGACGAACGGAGCCGTTAAGTGCGGCGACGGTGTAACGCAAATTCTTTATATCGGATAATTCGGCGGAAAGGACGGTCACAGCCATGAAAGAGGAAGTTCTTTTTAAAAAGACTCCGTTCGGCGGATTTGACAGGGAATCGGTTATCAATTATATTCAACAGCTCAAAAAGACGCAGTTGGAGTATAAAAATATTATATCGGACAAGGACAGGCTTGTCAGAAATCTGACTGAGGAAAACAACGGGCTGAAGCATACTGCGGAAAGCCTTTCCTCCGAGCTTGAGGAACAGAAAATCAAGTGCGCCGAGGCTGAGGCAAGGGCTGAAAAGCTGAATGAAAAATGTGACGAGCTTGAAAAAAAGGCGGCGGAGTCGGCTGATAAAAAAGCGGCTGAGGAAACGATAGAACGCTGTGACAAGCTTGTTGAGTCGGCTGAGGCTGCGGCGGCAAAGCTTCGCAAGAACGCTCAGTCACAGATAAAAAAAGCGGCGAAGAAGCTTGAAAAAGCGAAGTCCGATCCTGAAAAGGTGGAAAAAATTCTTCAGCAGCTTATTCAGGAGTTGAGTTAATGGCAGAATATATATTGGACGCCTCCGAGCTTAAAGAGAGAGCGTCCGAGCTTCACGCAGGCGACAGAGTTGTGCTTTCGGGAGTTGTCTATACCTCCCGTGACGCGGCTCACAAGAGAATAGTCAAGCTCATTGAGGAGGGAGGAGAGCTTCCCTTTGACCTCGACGGTGCTTGCATCTATTACGCAGGACCTACGCCTGCGCCGAAAGGCTTGCCGATAGGCTCGTGCGGTCCGACAACATCGGGCAGAATGGATCCGTTTGCGCCTCTGCTTCTTGACAGGGGACTTGCGGCGATGATCGGCAAGGGCGGCAGAGACAAGGCGGTCTGCGATGCGATCGTCAGAAACAAAGCTGTATATCTCTGTGCTGTCGGCGGCGCAGGTGCGCTTGCCGCAAGGTGCGTTAAGGAATGTAAGGAGATCGCCTTTTTCGATCTCGGATGCGAATCGGTCAAAAGAATCGTACTTGACAAATTTCCGCTGATAGTCGGCATCGACTGTCATTCGGGCAGCCTTTTTAAATGATAACAGCTTCATTTTACATAATTACGGAGGTAAAAAGTAATGAAAGGAATCATTCTTGCAGGAGGATCGGGCACACGCCTTTATCCTTTGACAATGGTTACCAGTAAACAGCTTTTGCCGGTTTATGACAAACCGATGATTTATTATCCGCTTTCAACCCTGATGCTCGCAGGTATCAGAGAGATACTGATCATTTCAACACCGGACGACACTCCTAAGTTCGAGCGTCTGCTCGGAACGGGACACCAGTTCGGTCTGAAGCTTTCCTATGCCGTTCAGGAGCATCCCGACGGACTTGCTCAGGCTTTCATCATCGGTGAAAAGTTCATCGGCAAGGACAGCGTTGCGATGGTGCTCGGCGACAATATTTTCTACGGAAGCGGTTTCGGCCATATGCTCAGGCAGGCGGCTCAGAACACAAACAGAGCCACGGTTTTCGGCTACTATGTTGACAATCCCGAGGCCTTCGGCGTCGTTGAATTTGATAAGAGAGGCAAGCCGAAAAAGATTGTTGAAAAGCCGAAAGAGCCTAAGTCAAATTATGCAATCACCGGTCTCTATTTCTATGACAACAGGGTTGTTGAATATGCCAAGAGCCTTAAACCCTCGGCAAGAGGAGAGCTTGAGATAACCGATATCAACCAGATTTACCTTGAAAACGGCGACCTTGACATCAAGCTGATGGGCAGAGGCTTTGCGTGGCTTGACACCGGAACGGTTGATTCGCTTATGGAGGCGGCAAACTTTATCCGCACGATAGAAAAGCTTCAGGGTATTCAGATTTCCGCACCCGAGGAGATCGCCTACAATATGCGCTGGATCTCCAAGAAAACGCTTATCGAGTCGGCACAGCAGTACGGCAAATCACCCTACGGTCAGCATCTTATGAGGGTTGCAGAGGGCAAGATTATGTATTCGGAAAAGCAGGGAGAGCGTCCTCGCTGGGGTACCGAAAATGAGCCGCCGAATTCAACCGAAAAAATGTGAGAAAGGGAATGACATAATTGAAAGCATATGAGACAGATATCAGCGGAGCAATAATTGTTAAACCCGACGTGTTCGGCGATAACCGAGGCTGGTTTATGGAGTCCTACTCAAAAAGGAAGCTTGCCGAGATTGGTATTGACGTTGATTTTGTTCAGGATAACAGATCTTTTTCAGCCGAAAAAGGCACTCTCAGAGGGCTTCACTGTCAGGTAAATCCCACGGCGCAGAGCAAGCTTCTGACCTGCATAAGGGGCGAGATTATGGACGTTGCGGTCGATATCCGCGAGGGATCTCCGTCCTATATGAAATGGACGTCCGTTATCCTCAGTGAAGAAAACAAGAAAATGTTTTTTATCCCCAAGGGTTGTCTGCACGGCTTTGTCACCCTGACCGATAATGTTGAGGTAATGTATAAGGTCGATGAATTTTACTGTCCCGAGGACGACAGAAGTATCCGCTTTGACGATCCTGAAATCGGAGTTGACTGGGGAATTGAAAATCCCATACTCTCCAAGAAGGATATGTCAGCGCCGCTCTTAAAGGACAGCGATGTCAGATTCACCTTTTAATGCGGCGGAAAGGAAAATTCAAGAATTATGAAAATACTTGTTACGGGCTATAACGGTCAGCTCGGCTATGATGTTATTAAGGAGCTGAACTCCCGTTCTGTTGAATGTAAGGGCGTTGACAGGGCGGATTTTGACATTACCGACCGTGACGAAACCGTCGGATTTATCTGCGACTATGCTCCCGATGCGGTAATTCACTGTGCGGCATATACCGCCGTTGACAGAGCCGAGGACGACGAAGAAAATTGCCGCAAGGTAAATGTGTACGGCACGGAGAATATCGCCGTTGCCTGCGAAAAGCTCAAGGCAAAAATGCTTTATGTCAGCACGGACTACGTTTACGGCGGCGACGGAGAAGCTCCCTTTGAAACGGACAGCCCGACAAATCCGAAAAATGTTTACGGCGTTACAAAGCTTGAGGGCGAGAAAGCCGTAATGAAATATACCGACAAATTTTTTATTGTCCGCACCTCGTGGGTGTTCGGAATCAACGGTAATAATTTTGTCAAAACGATGCTCAGGCTCGGTGATGAAAAGGAAAGTCTGAATGTTGTCTGTGATCAGGTCGGCTCTCCGACCTACACTCCGGATCTTGCAAGGCTTATCTGTGATTTGATTGTGACGGATAAGTACGGAATATATCACGGAACTAATGAAAACTACTGCTCATGGGCGGAGTTTGCGGCAGAGATAATGAAGCTCGGCGGTAAAAAAACGGTGATAAATCCCGTTCCCTCGTCCGGGTATCCTGCCAAAGCCGAAAGACCGCATAATTCAAGGCTCAGCAAGAAGTGCCTTGATAAAGCAGGAATAAAAAGACTGCCGACGTGGCAGGATGCATTGAAAAGATTTTTAAAAGAAATGGGTGGATAATTATGAAATTAACTCTTGTTGTACCGTGCTTTAATGAAGAGGAAAGCATAATTAATTTTTACAGCGAGGTCACACGTGTATTCAAGGATAAGGTCGAAGACTACGAACTGGTCTTTGTAAACGACGGCAGCCGTGATAAAACGCCTGAACTGCTCAGGGCTATATATGAGAGGGCGGATAATGTCAAGGTGGTCAACTTCTCCCGTAACTTCGGCAAGGAGGCGGCGATATATGCCGGCTTGAAAATGTCGAGCGGCGATTACACCTGCGTTATCGACGCCGATCTTCAGCAGCGTCCCGAGGTCGTGCTTGAGATGAAAGATATCCTTTACAACAACAAGGATATCGACTGTGTAGCGGCATATCAGGGCGAGCGCAAGGAGAGCAAGCTGCTCATCTTCTTCAAGGATAATTTCTATAAAATTATCAATAAAATGTCCGACGTTGAGCTTTACCCCGGCGCAAGCGATTTTCGCCTTATGCGCCGTCAGATGCTTGACTCGGTGCTTGTGATGTCGGAGTACAGCCGTTTTTCAAAGGGAATATTCTCCTTCGTCGGCTACAATACAAAGTACATTCCGTATGAGGTTCAGGAACGTGCCGCAGGCAAATCCAAGTGGTCGTTTATGAAGCTGTTCAGATATGCGATCGAGGGCATAGTCGGCTATTCAACAGTACCGCTCAAGGCGGCTTCCTATGCAGGAATAGGCCTGATGGGAATTTCGGTGCTCTATCTCATCATTGCGCTGATTGTCGGTGCGGTGGTCGGGGAGATCACAAGTGCCGTTGCGATAATTACGCTTCTGCTTTTCCTCGGCGGACTTAATTCCCTTTTCCTCGGAATTATCGGCGAATACCTTTCCAGAACGTATTTACAGGTCAAAGAAAGACCTATTTATATAGCCAAAGAAATTCTCAATTATGAAGATAAAGGAGAAGAATGATGAAGCATTACGAATCACTCATAATCGGTCACATCACAATGGATCATGACACCGATTATCTCGGAAATGAGACAAACGCAATCGGCGGAGCGGTTATTTATTCCTCTGCGTCCGCTTATGCTCTCGGTCACAAGGTTGCCGCATTGACAAAGATCAATCCTACCGACAGCGAGAGACTTACATATTTCACAATTCCCAAGGAGGATATCTATTGCATTATGTCGGAGTCCTCCTGCACGATGGACAATCAGTATTTCACCGCCGACAAGGAGCGCAGAAAATGTATGTGCATAAGCGTTGGCACACCGTTTTCCATTGACGATATTCCCGAAGATGTCGAGGCAGATATCTACCACTTTGCAGGACTTGTTTACGGCGATTTCACAAACGAAATGATGATCGAAGCTTCAAAGAGGGGCAAGGTTGCCGTTGATGTTCAGGCACTTCTTCGCCATGTAAACCTTGATGATCACACAATGTTCTTTGAGGACTGGAAAGAGAAAAAAGAGGTACTGCCTTACATTGATTTTCTCAAGACCGATGCCGCCGAAGCGGAAATCCTCACAGGACTTACCGACAGATACGAGGCTGCAAAACTGCTTCACTCATGGGGTGCAAAGGAAGTTGTCATCACGCACAACACCGAGGTAATCGCCTATGACGGCAAGGATTTCTGCTCCGTACCGATCCGTGCAAGAAACCTCAGCGGCCGCACCGGACGAGGAGATACGACCTTCGCCGCATATATGACGGAAAGGCTCACCCACTCGATGAAGGACTCTTTGCTCTACGCAACGGCTACGGTTTCCAACAAGATGGAAATTCCCGGACCGTTCAAGGCAACGAGAGCCGATGTTGAAAAATATATCGACGAGTTTTATTCCGACGTAAAATGAAAACCGACGGTGAATTGAGCGGAACCAACCCGATAAGAGCAGGAAAAGAACGGATATGGTACTGGGATACCGTGAAGTTCATAATGATACTTCTGGTTGTAATCGGACATTTTGCCGAGCGGATAATGAGCTTTGACGATCCGGCATTTCTGTCAGTAAAGCTGTTTATCTATTCGTTCCATATGCCGATTTTCATATTTATCTTCGGTCTGTTCTTTAAAGAAAGGGATTTTCTGAGGAAAATATTGTTTTATGTCATATCGGGATATCTGCTGAAAGGCTTGCTGTGCCTGTCGTGGTGGGTAATAACAGGAAAAGCCTCATTCAGACTTTTTTATGACAGCGGCGTTCCGTGGTTTATGTTCGTCCTCGCATGGTACACGCTCATTGCGTGGCTGTTCAGAAAGGTTGACAAACGAATAATTCTTGCGATTTCGTTTGTGATACCCTTGTTCACGGGATATTTCAGGGCGGTAAACGATTTTCTTTGCTTTTCGAGAATGTTTGTTTTTCTGCCGTTTTTCTGGCTCGGCACGATGATAAATCCAAACGACCTGCCGGCGGCGATAAGAAAATACAGGAAATATCTTATGATACCGTCCTTATGTCTGATACTTGTCTGGCTTGCTGTCTGCATACTGAAAATACAGGATGTTAAAATTCTTATACATCTGTTTACGGGAAGAAACCCGTTTTTCTCTCAAACCCACGGCTTGGGCTTCTTATACAGACTGCTTACCTATGCGATATCCTTTTTGATCGGTGCGGCGATTTTAATCGTTGTGCCGCAGAGGAAAATTCCTGCGGCGTCGTATCTCGGGAGAAACACAG
>JAXJRE010000295.1:0-5795 GCA_036310785.1 Acutalibacteraceae bacterium | reverse complement strand
CTCCACAATATCCCGGAGGGTATGGCGGTCGGAGTTGCTGTTTCGGGTGCGCTCAGCGGTGTAATTCCGCCCTCCGAGGCACTCACGCTTTCGATCGGAATATCTGTCCAGAACTTCCCCGAGGGCACGATAATTTCCGCCCCTCTCATCACGGACGGAATGACGAAGAAGCGTGCGTTTTTGTACGGAGTGCTGTCGGGTGCGGTCGAGCCGATAGCGGCGGCGTTGACGGTTCTGCTCACATGGCTTGTTTCTCCGATACTCCCGTTCGTGCTTTCCTTTGCCGCAGGAGCGATGATATACGTTGTGTCGCAGGAGCTTATACCTCAGGCGAAAAGCCGCATAGGCACGGCAGGAACGGCGGTCGGCTTTGCACTGATGATGCTTCTTGATGTTGCGATGGGCTGAAAAATAATATCAAAAAACAGTTGACAAACGGAAAAGTATATGGTAATATAACTAAGCTGTTCTTTTTCAAAGACAGCAGGTGCATCAGCGTAATGGTTTAACGACCGCCTGCCGAGAATGGGAGCATACGATTACCGAAGCTTTTTCGGGTAAATATTTGTATGTCATATCCCTGTTCACGGTGAGTGGACAGGGATTAATTTTCGTTTATACGCACCTTATTTCATTGCATGAGAGGTGAAAAACATGCCAAGTGCAAGCGTTTTGGAACAGAAGAAGCAGATCGTTGCTGCCGTTGCAGACAGAATCAGCAACTCATGCGCCGGCGTAATCGTAGATTACAAGGGTATTTCCGTTGCCGATGATACCGCTCTCCGTAAGGAGCTTCGTGAAGCAGGAGTTGAGTACACTGTTGTTAAGAATACTCTCCTCAAGCTCGCAATCAGCGGAACATCACTCGAAAGCATGAGCGAGGTTCTTGACGGAACAACAGCTCTCGCAACTTCCAAGGACGACTATGTAGCCGCAGCCCGTATCCTTAACAAGTATGCTGAGGATCACGACAACTTTGCTCTTAAAGCAGGTTATCTCGACGGTGAAGTAATGTCGATGGAGAAGCTCAAGGATCTTGCAAACCTTCCTTCGAGAGAAACATTGCTCTCTATGGTTGCAAATGTATTCAGCGCACCTATCGCAGGCTTTGCCCGTGCTGTTCAGGCTATCGCCGATAAGGCAGAAGCTCCCGCTGAGGCTTAATTGTCAGCGAAACTAAATTAAAAAATTACAAAATTTATTATGGAGGTAAATTACCATGGCATCAGAGAAAATTAATGCTATCGTTGAAGAGTTGAAGACTCTTTCAGTTCTTGAGCTTTCAGAGCTCGTACACGCAGTAGAAGAGGAGTTCGGCGTTTCCGCTGCAGCAGCAGTTGTTGCAGGTCCGGCAGTAGCAGGCCCGGCAGCTGAGGAGAAGACCGAGTTCGACGTTATCCTTGCAAATGCAGGCGCACAGAAGATCAAGGTTGTTAAGGCTGTTAAGGACATCACAGGTCTTGGACTTGCTGAGGCTAAGGCTCTTGTTGACGGCGCTCCCAAGGCTGTCAAGGAAGGCGTTTCTAAGGACGAGGCTGAGGATCTCAAGGCTAAGCTTGAGGAAGTCGGCGCAGAGATCGAAATTAAATAAGTTTAATTTCATAGTTTTGAGCTGTTGCTTAGTGCGACAGCTCTTTTTTTGAAAAATTTTAAAAAAAGGTTGACAAATTAAAATTTATGTTTTAAAATGCAATAAACCGTTGAGGAAGAGTGAGTAGATCCTGTCGGACACTTCAGAGAGCCGTAGGTTGGTGCGATACGGCGCAGAGGGCAGAATTGAATGGACTTCCGAGGGCGAGCAGAACTAACAGTATGTGAGCCGGAGAGGGCACTCCGTTAACAATAACCGTCGTATAATTGGGTACGAGCTAAGTGGGCACATAAATGTGTCAAGCAGGGTGGCACCGCAGGAGTATTTCTCCTGTCCCGGCAGTTTTGTCGGGACAGGAGTTTTTGTTTTTTGCCCCGACGTCAGCCGCTGATAAAACGGCTGAAAAAGGCTCAGCTAAAAATAATTGAAAAGGAGAGACAGTTATGAGCAACACAGAAAAAATTCCGTACAAAATCTACCTCGATGAAAAGGAAATGCCGAAGCAGTGGTACAACGTCCGTGCCGATATGAAGAACAAGCCGGCTCCGCTTCTCAATCCCGGTACTCATCAGCCGATGGGATTTGACGATCTTCGTCCCGTTTTCTGCGACGAGCTTATCAAGCAGGAGCTTGACAACGACACAGCGTATTTCGACATTCCCGACGAGATCCTTGATTTCTACAAGATGTACCGTCCGTCTCCTCTTGTAAGAGCCTATTGCCTGGAAAAGAAGCTTGGCACTCCGGCAAAGATTTATTACAAATTTGAGGGAAACAATACAAGCGGAAGTCACAAGCTCAACAGCGCAATCGCTCAGGCATATTATGCAAAGAAGCAGGGACTTAAAGGTGTTACAACAGAAACGGGAGCAGGTCAGTGGGGTACTGCGCTGAGTATGGCTTGCGCCTATCTCGGACTTGACTGTAAGGTATATATGGTTAAATGCTCCTATGAGCAGAAGCCGTTCCGCCGTGAGGTAATGAGAACATACGGCGCTTCGGTAACTTCCAGCCCGAGCATGGAAACCCAGGTCGGCAGAAAGATTCTTGCCGAGCATCCCGGCACAACGGGCAGTCTCGGCTGCGCTATCAGCGAGGCGGTCGAGGTCGCAACGACGAACGAGGGCTATCGCTATGTTCTCGGAAGCGTTCTCAATCAGGTATTGCTTCATCAGTCGATTATCGGACTTGAGTCGAAGATCGCTATGGATAAATACGGCATTAAGCCTGATACTATCATCGGCTGTGCAGGCGGCGGCTCCAACCTCGGAGGACTTATCTCTCCGTTCATGGGTGAAAAGCTCAGAGGCGAGGCTGATTATCAGATCATCGCCGTTGAGCCGGCAAGCTGTCCGAGCTTCACAAGAGGTAAGTTTGCATACGATTTCTGCGACACGGGAATGGTTTGTCCTCTTGCAAAGATGTACACTCTCGGCAGCGGCTTCATTCCGTCGGCAAACCACGCAGGCGGACTTCGCTACCACGGTATGAGCACCGTGCTCAGCCAGCTTTATGATGACGGTCTTATGGAGGCAAGAAGCGTTGAGCAGACAAAGGTATTCGAGGCGGCAGAGATGTTCGCAAGGGTTGAGGGTATTCTTCCCGCTCCCGAAAGCAGCCACGCAATCAGAGCTGCGATCGACGAGGCTCTCAAGTGCAAGGAAACAGGAGAGGAAAAGACAATTCTCTTCGGTCTGACAGGTACGGGATACTTCGATATGTACGCATACGAGGCTTTCAACGACGGCAAGATGTCCGACTACATTCCGACGGACGAAGATCTTGAAAAAGGCTTTGCAGGTCTGCCGAAAATGGACTGATTTTCTTGCTTGCAAGCATTGACAAACCAATATAATTGATGTAATATATTCACAGCAGCAGGGGTGCTGAGAAATCGGCTGAGATCATACCCTTAACCTGATTCGGATAATACCGACGTAGGAAGCTATTGAAGTAAAATCTACGCCCGGGGGTTAATCCGCCGGGCGATTTTCTTTGATCAGGTAATGCTGTGAAAGGAGTTTTATTTATGAAAAGCAAAACAATGGACAAATCAAACGAAACGACAGTAAAGCTTACGGTCAGCGCAATAATGGTTGCCCTTTCGACGGTACTGTCGTTCATCAAGCCGTTTGAGCTTCCGTACGGCGGCTCGGTAACGCTGTTCAGCTTTGTGCCGATCCTTTTTGTCGGCTATGCCTACGGCATTAAGTGGGGCGCCGGCGCAGGACTTGTTCACGGTATTCTTCAGATGATTTTCGGAATATCCGCCGCAACGTCAGGAGCAGGCTTCAAATGGTGGCAATTCCTTCTCTGCGCTCTGCTTGATTACATCATCGCTTTTTCTGCCCTCGGCACAAGCGGAATTTTCAAGAAAGTAATCAAAAATCCGCAGGTTTCTGTTGCGGTCGGTTCGCTTTTCGCCTGTGTGATAAAATATATCTGCCACTTCCTTTCGGGATTTATTCTTTTCGGCGGCTGGGCAGAATGGTACTTTAAAGAGAGTGCGGGCGCATCCTACGGCTCGGCTATCCTCTCGGAGTACAGCGGCAAGGTGCTCAGCGCAATTTATTCGCTGATTTACAACGCAACCTTCAGCGTGCCCGAAACGGTTATTTCAATCGTTATGATCGTTATTATCATCAGCATCAAGCCTATCCGCAAAGCGGCAGGAATTAAATAAAATACAGATAATATTTACCGCCCCGGAGCGTTCTGCTTCGAGGCGGTAGGTTTTATGTTTCATTGTTTTTCAGCTCGGCAAATTTTGCCGCCATGGTGGGGTTGTTCTTCGTCAGCTTTTTAATCGTCAGGTCGTCAACCTTGCGGTTTGCAATCTGCAAATTGTGATCCGAGGAAAGCAGAGCTTCCTTGGTCTTTTGCAGGTGGGTGATCGTTTTGTCGATCTCGTCGATGGCGGTGTTGAATTTTCTTGACGCAAGATCGACGTTGTAGGCGAAACCGTTTTTGAAGTCGGTCATAGCCTCCTCAAAGTGGGTGATGTCAATGTTCTGCTCCCTGACGAGGGCAAGCTGCTGTCTGTACTCAAGGGAGTTGAGCGCAGCATTTCTCAGCAAGGTTATCATCGGAATAAAAAACTGCGGTCGGATAACGTACATCTTTTCAAAACGGTAGGAAACATCGACAATTCCCGTGTTGTAAAGCTCGCTGTCAGCCTCCAGCATTGAAACAAGTACGGCGTATTCACAATTCTTTTCACGTCTGTCCTTGTCAAGCTCCTTGAAAAAGTCCTCGTTCTTGTGCTTGGTCGCAGTTTCATCCATTTCGTTTTTCATCTCGAACATTATGGAAATAAATTCCGTTCCGTCCTCCGCCTTGTCACGGAAGATGAAATCGCCCTTACTGCCCGAGCGTGCGTCGTTGTCTTTTTCAAAATAGGCGTTCGGGAACGCTGTCGCACGCAGTCTGTTGAATTCGGTCAGACAATGCTGTTCAAGGCTTTCGCCGATCATCTTGGTTGACTGACGGGCTTTGAAATCCTTGTAGTATGCGATTTCCTCGTCCTTGCGCTCAAGCTCGGCACGGTGAGCCTCATTGAGAGTTTTCTCGTTCAGCTCACGCTTGCTCTGTTCAAGGTCAAGCTCATTGCGAAGCTGAAGAATTTCCTTTTCCTTGTCCGCAAGAGCCTTGCTGACGGCTATATCCGTGTTCGCCCTGCCCAGCTCAAGCTCGCCGTTCAGCCTGGTGATCTCGTTCTGCTTGTCGGCAAGAGCCTTGTTCATCTCGGAACGAAGCTTTTCGACTGCGGTTTGTTTTTCAAGACTGTCCGCATTGAGCTTGGCTCTGAGGTCGGCAATTATTTTGTCTTTGTCCGCCTCGGCCTTGGTCACGGCAACCGCAACTGCGCTGTCTTTTTCGGAGAGCAGAGCGTCCTCACGCTGTCTGATCTCCTTTTCAAATTCTCTGTCACGCACCTGCTTAACGATGGCGGCATAACCCGACTCATCAACCTGAAAAACCTCGCCGCACTTGGGACACTTTATCTCCTGCATTGTTATCTCCCCTGTTGTTTTTATCTTATAAAAATTATAATCCTGCCATAGAATGCTGTCAATATCGGTTTCGCTTAAATGACAAAGTGAAGTTAGGGTAAATATATCTCTTTCACAACAAAAAGCCAAATAAGCGGTTTTATGTGGCTTTTAAGAGGATATATACCCTAAAAAAAGCCGAAATTTAATAT
>JAXJRE010000294.1:0-3834 GCA_036310785.1 Acutalibacteraceae bacterium | reverse complement strand
GTCGAGATCGCCGAGTGGTTTCAGAAGCTTTCCCGTCGGGCCGATATCAAGCGAAATATATTTTTCCTGATTTCCCGACGAGGTTTTTCTCGCTTCATCGACATTATTTATAGCACAGCGGACTATTTCGTCCAGCTCGTCACGGTCAAATTTCAGAATATTTGCGCCGAATGTGTTTGTGCAGACGACGTTGCTTCCGTTGTTGTAATAATTGCGGTGTATCTCCGTGACGGTTTCGGGATGGGTAACGTTCCAGCGTTCGGGCAGTTCACCCGAGGGAAGCCCGCTCTTTTGCAGGAGAGTTCCCAGTCCTCCGTCAAGGATAACAATATTATTTTTTATAAATTCACGAATGTTCATCGGGACACTTCCTGTCGTTTGGTTATTCCTGCAAATGCAGTTACGGATTTTGACGGAGACATCAGAAGTGAGTCTCCGAGGGATACTCCTATCCTTTGGGGACAGTCGAGCAGAGAGAAGATCATCTTCTGAGTTTCAAGCGGCAGATCGCCGTAGCCGGGACTGAATCTCGGCTTGAGCATTTCTCCGCCTGCGCCGAGTTTTTCATTGACGCTTTCGCAGAAACCGTCGCAGAGTTCTTCAACCCTTTCCGCACCTATCGCCTGATAGCAGAAAGCCTTGGCAGGGGAAAGACGTGAATATTTGGCGATCAGACGGTCTATCTCAACGCCGATCGTTGCGGCAAAAATCACGGTTTCCTTACAGCCGCTCAGGTTTTTTGCAAGATCATTGCTTTCAATCTCACCGCAGGGCAGTATGATTTTATTTCCGTCAATCTCAATGGGCAGGGTGACATGACAGACTTTATAGCTCAGCCTGCCCCGAAGCTCGTCCAGACATTCGCTTATCAGCGGACGAAGCTCATCTTCACCGCCCCGTGAGGACATGTATCTCAAAATTTCACGCTCGTTAATCGGCGGTTCTTCAAAAAATGCGGTCTGTACCGTTTCCATTCTATCACTTACCTAAAATATCGGAAAGATTTGCCTGAATTTTCTGTGCAACGTCGGGCTTGTTCATCGAATAAACGTGGATGTTCGTCAAGCCGTTCGCATAAAGATCAATGATCTGATCGGTCGCATAGGCAATGCCTGCCTGCTTCATTGCGAGCGGATCTGAGCCGAATTTGTCAACAAGGCTCTTGAATCTCTGCGGCATAAACGAGCCTGAAAGCTTGATTGCCCTGTCAACCTGATTTGCGTTGGTTATCGGCATTATTCCGGCAACAATAGGCACGGTGATGCCTGCTTCACGGATCTTATAAAGGAAGTTGTAAAGCAGATTGTTGTCAAAAAACATCTGAGTTGTAAGGAACTCACAGCCTGCGTCAACCTTTTCTTTAAGGTGCTTGATATCCTCTTTCTGATTTGTGCTTTCAGGATGAATTTCGGGATAGCACGCTCCGCCGATGCAAAAATCGTATCCGCTTTCCTTGATCTCACGGATGAGATCGACGGCATAGCGGTAGCTCCAATCGCTCCTGTCGTCATTCTCCATATCGGCAGGGATATCGCCCCTCAGGGCAAGGACGTTGTTTATTCCTCTTGCGTTCATTTCTTCAATGCGTTCCCGAACAGTCTCTCTCGACGAGGAAACGCAGGTCAGGTGGGCAAGAGTGGGAACGCCGAAATCCTTCATAATGTTCTCGGCAATGTCAAGCGTATATCTGCTTGTTCCGCCGCCTGCGCCGTAGGTGATGCTCATATAGGAGGGCTTGAGCTTTGCGATCTCCTGAGTTGCACGGCTGACATTTTCAAAAGCGGTGTCGGTCTTGGGAGGGAAAACCTCAAAAGACATGGACATTTTTCCGTTGTTGAGTATATCAATAATTTTCATATAGTTTGCTCCCTTCGGGGTCATGTTATTCTTTTTCTTTCACGCTGTTAAGCCCGTAGTGCATGGAGAAAGTGATGTTTCGCCAATGCTCGGGATCCTCGGAGATATCCGAGCTGTCCATGGACGGAGCGTGCTTGTCTGTTGTGTAATATTTTTCAAGCTCAAGATCAAAGTTGCCGAGCTGTTTCTGCTCCTCTATATAAGCCTCACGGCTTACGGTGCTTTCGTGCAGTTTTTTCATATCCTGAGCCGTGTGTGTGTAGGACATCATACTCCATACCGACCAGAAAACGACCGAAATAAGTATGAGCTTTCTTGTCAGATTTTCGCTGAGCATAATGCGGTAAACGAGTATGCCGACTGCGGTCAATGCGTAGACATATATGCCGAACCACGCTCTTGTCGGGAACTGGGGTGAGGCGATCATAACCGCCGCCGCACCGAAAGCACCGAGCATGGAGATCAAAGCAACTCCTGTTTTTGAGTTTCCGTTTTCACGGTCATAAGCATAGAGGATCACGGCGCAGACCGCAAACGCCCCGACGAAAACCGAGAGTGAAAGAACCATA
Organism: Acutalibacteraceae bacterium; assembly: GCA_036310785.1. GTDB lineage: Bacteria > Bacillota > Clostridia > Oscillospirales > Acutalibacteraceae > CAG-488. The sequence goes on along the minus strand of JAXJRE010000294.1, from coordinate 1,408 downwards.
TTGCCGGGAATATTGGTAAGTCTCGAAAGAACGGAATTACCAACCTCCTCGCCGATTCCTATGCGGCGTGAATTGCCGGGAGCCGCCACCATGAAGAAAAATCCGCACAGCGCACCGACAAGTCCCGTGACCGACCAGAACGGAATTTTTCTGCCGTGACATCGGCAATATATCATAAACAGAACAACAACTCCGATGAATGCGGCGCTTGTGTTTTCGTTAGTTGCGCCTGCCGCCGCACAGAGAAGCGTCATTACAACAGCCTTGAGCCACGGTATTTTGTCCTCCCTTCCGTCCGCATAAAGCCTGAACGGGAGAAGAACGGCAAGCCGAAAAACCGAGCTCCACAGGTAGTTGATACTGCCCGTGAGCCACAGGGCGGTCTTGCCGAAATCGGGCAGAAACGTCCATGCCGCAAGGCAGATCAGGACAAAAAGGACTGCTCTGTCCTCTTTTTCGTTGCCCTTGCAATGCTTGTAGATGAGAAGCATCAGCGCAACGTATGCCGCCGAGTTGAGCACGTTAAAAACGGCTTTCGGATACATCAGAACAAGCTGAACGATCGAATGAATAACGATTCTGCCGTTCATAACGTTATAGTGAGCTTTCATCGACTCAATAATATCGGAGACTCTTTCAACCTTTTGATCCTTGATAGACAGAAGAATAAAGTCACCTATGCCGTCCTCGGAGAAAATGTTGAAATAAATATAGTCGTCGTTGAGGTATGGGGTGCAGTAATTGAGAAAAAGCATAAGGGCAAAAAGAACAACGCAAACCGCCGCAATAACGGCAAGGTTGAGCTTGCGACGTGAAGAAAATTCGCTGTCTGCACGGCAAAGGGTATTATAGGCTTTGTCGGCAAAAGCTCTGCGCTTATTTTTCGCTTTTTCGCAAAAGTCTTCCATCCCGACACCTCCGTTTATACTGATTAAATTATTATAATACACGGCGAAAAAAAATACAACCTTATTGACGAACATTTATTTGAAAGCGGAATATTTCTGATATTAGGAATGTTTTTTGAAATCGGTGATTGAATGAATTGCATAACTGAAACGGTTATCGGAATAGCGTTGCCGTTTATCGGAACTTCGATCGGTGCGGCGGCGGTATTCTTTATGAAAAAGGGGACAAATCCCCGTTTCCACCGTGCAATGCTCGGCTTTGCGGCAGGAGTAATGATGGCGGCCTCGGTATGGTCGCTGCTTATCCCTGCTATAGAGGCGGCAGGCTCGTGGATTCCTGCGGTCGCAGGCTTTCTGAGCGGTACGGCAGGTATGATGCTGCTTGACTTTCTCGTCCCGGAAATAAAGACGGACGAAACACAGCCGCCAAAGCTCGGAGAAAGTCTGATGCTGTTTATAGCCGTAACTCTCCACAATATCCCGGAGGGAATGGCGGTCGG
>JAXJRE010000293.1:0-1507 GCA_036310785.1 Acutalibacteraceae bacterium | reverse complement strand
TTTTAAATGAGCCGAAAAGCTTTTCGCCGGATTTTTTTATTTTTTCCGCAAGAGATGAAAAACTTTTTTTCGTTGAAATGAGAATATTTTCTTTGTTTTTCGGAGCTTCGTCGTTCATTATTGACTTTAGTCTTTCATTGTTCTCGGAAGCTTCGTGTTCCTCGGAAATATCAAAAATTTTTATATCTTCTTCGTCATTTTCCTCGGTCAAGGGCAAGGGAAAATCTTCCTCGTCTTCGTCAACTTCAACGTCATTGTTTTCTGCGACAGGTTCTTCCTCTGCGGTTTTCTCAATTTCGGGAGCAGGGACGGAGTTTTCTTCTGTCTCTGTCTCACGATCAAGCTCCTCAAGCTGTTTTCCTCTGTCCGTCAGCTCAAGCAGGCGGTCGATATCCTCTTTTGACCAATTTCTTGCATTGGTTTCTCCGCCGTTTTTCTCCTTGATGCTTTCGATCAGTTCCAATAGCTGTTCGTTCGTTAATTCTGACAAGCTTCTCACCCCTTTGCTTTAATTCCCGATCGCTGTCTTGCGACCTCGTACATAAGCACTCCTGCCGCAACGGAGGCGTTGAGTGAATTTATTTTTCCTTTCATCGGCATTGAAACGATGAAATCGCATTTTTCTTTAACAAGTCGGCTTATACCCCTGCCCTCAGAGCCGATGACAAGACCTACGCCGCCGTCGTAGTCAACCGAGCACCAGTTTTCGCCGCCCATATCCGCGCCGTAAAACCAGATGCCTTTTTCTTTAAGCTCCTCCATTGTCTGTGCGATATTTGCAACCCTGACAACGGGCACATATTCAACCGCTCCTGCCGAAGCCTTGCCGACAACGTAGCTTAACGAAGCGTTTCTCCTCTTTGGGATTATAACTCCGTGAACTCCCGTCGCTTCAGCCGTTCTGAGCACAGCGCCGAGATTGTGCGGATCTTCCAGCTCGTCACATATCACGATAAACGGCTTTTCGCCCCTTTCCTCGGCAAGGGCGAAGATATCGTCCATACTCGCATATTCATGGGAAGCCGCATAAGCCGCAACACCCTGATGAGAGGAGGAATTGCAGAGCATATCGAGCTTTTTTCTGTCAACTTCCTTTATGACAATTCCGAGACTGCGGCACTTTGCAAGTATCTGACCGATCGAGCCTGCCCTGTCTCCCTTTGAAACAAGCAGGGTGTCGATCGCCCTACCGCTTCTGAGAGCCTCGGCAACCGCATTTCTTCCTATTATAAGATCGTCACGTTCTGTACGATTTTCTTTATCCATTCTGAAAATCATTCCTTTTTTCTGCTTTTGCTAATTGTATCATAAATCGGGGACAAAATACAAGACAAAACGGCGTATATTTTCAAAGTTCCTCAAATGTTCCCACAAAGCGCATTTTTCTTTCGACCTGTTTTTTGAGCACAGAGATATAAAATAGAAACAAACAAATGAAAAACATCGGGAGAAACTGTCATGATAAAAACAAGAGTTAAAAATTTCATAACCGTCAAAGCGGAAGAAA
>JAXJRE010000292.1:0-7103 GCA_036310785.1 Acutalibacteraceae bacterium | reverse complement strand
TGTTCATTCCCAAGATGGATAAGAAAGAAAGAGACAAGCTCTGCGCCGACTGGAAACGAGCCGTTGAACGCTCAATGAAGTGGGCGCAAGAGGATGCGGAATAAGGCAAAAACCGCTTTGGCGGAACATTAAATAAATAATTTTTTAAAATAGGAGGTCACTATTATGGGTAAAGTTGTATGTGATTGGAAAACACTGCACGATTTTATGGTCGACGCTTTCAAGGGCGTGGGCGTTCCCGAGGAGGACTGCGAGATCGTCGTTGATATCATTCTTGAATCGGACAGACGAGGAATTGAGTCCCACGGCTGCAACCGTTTTAAGCCGATCTACATCGACAGAATAAACGCAGGTATTCAGAATCCCGTAACAAACTTTGAGATCGTCAAGGAAACTCCGACGACGGCTGTTGTTGACGGTCACGACGGAATGGGACAGGTCATCGGCTACAAGTCGATGGAAATGGCTATCAAAAAGGCTAAGGAATACGGTATGGGTATGGTTGCCGTCCGCAATTCCTGCCACTACGGTATTGCAGGCTACTACGCAACAATGGCGGCAAAGGCAGGCTGTATCGGTATCACGGGTACAAACGCACGTCCGTCCGTTGCTCCGACCTTTGGTGTTGAGGGTATGTTCGGCACAAATCCGCTGACCGTCGGTATCCCGACCGATGAGGATTTCGATTTCGTTATCGACTGTGCAACCTCTATCACTCAGAACGGTAAGATCGAATACTACGAAAGAATTAACGAGCCTGTTCATCCGGGCACGGTTATCGACATTGACGGCAATCCCGTTGAGGGCGACGCAGGTGTGGCTCTCAAGAAGATTCGCAACGGCACAGCGGCTCTGACAACTCTCGGCGGTATCGGCGAGGCTCTCGGCGGCTACAAGGGCTACGGCTACGCAATGGTTATCGAGCTTCTTTCCGCTGCTCTCCAGGACGGCAACTACGGTAAGGCTCTTAACGGCAAGGACGAGAACGGAAACCTTGTTCCTTATCATCTCGGCCATTTCTTCATTGCAATCGACACGGATCATTTCCTCGGCGAGCAGGAGACAAGAAAGAAAGCCGGCGAGATTATCCGCTCCGTCCGTGCGTCAAAGAAGGCACCCGGTCACGACCACATCTTCTCCGCAGGCGAGAAGGAGTGGAACGTATGGCTTGAGAGAAAGGATTCGGGTGTTCCTATCAATGAGTCTGTTCAGGCTGAAATGAACAAGGTTCGTGACGACCTCAAGCTTGACTATGTATTCCCGTGGGAGAAATAATTTAATAATCGGAGGACAATCAAATGGATTATGCAAAGGAATCCCTGAAACTTCATTACGAGTGGCAGGGCAAAATAGAAGTTATCGCAAGGGCAAAGGTTGACAACAAGGACGCTCTTTCTCTTGCATATACACCGGGCGTTGCACAGCCCTGTCTTGAAATTCAGAAGGATATCAACAAAAGCTATGAGCTGACACGCCGCTCAAACCTTGTTGCCGTTATTACGGACGGCTCGGCTGTTCTCGGTCTCGGCGACATCGGACCTGAGGCAGGTATGCCCGTTATGGAGGGTAAATGCGTTCTGTTCAAGGAGTTCGGCGGAGTTGACGCTTTCCCTCTCTGCATCCGCACCAAGGATGTTGACGAATTTGTAAACACCGTTGCTCTGCTTTGCGGAAGCTTCGGCGGAATTAACCTTGAGGACATCGCCGCTCCGAGATGCTTCGAGATTGAAAGAAAGCTCAAGGAAAAGGCTGATATTCCCATCTTCCACGACGACCAGCACGGTACGGCGGTTATCTGCTCGGCAGGTATTATCAACGCTCTCAAGCTTGTCGGCAAGAAGATCGAGGACTGCACGGCTGTGTTCAACGGCGCAGGTGCGGCAGGTGTTGCGATTGCAAAGCTCTTCACAAGTATGGGTATGGGCAACATCATTATGTGTGACCGTAAGGGTATCATCTGCGACGGTGACGATCTTGCACCGGCAAAGCAGGATATCGCAGACTTCACGAATAAAAACCGTGTCAGAGGCTCTCTTGTCGACGCTATGAAGGACGCAGACATCTTCATCGGTGTTTCCGCTCCCGGCGTTGTAACAGAGGAAATGATAAAGTCAATGGCAAAGGATCCGATCGTTCTTGCAATGGCAAACCCCGTTCCCGAGATTATGCCCGACCTTGCAAAGGCGGCAGGTGCGGCGGTTGTCGGTACGGGACGAAGCGACTTCCCGAACCAGATCAACAACGTTCTTGCGTTCCCCGGAATTTTCCGCGGTGCTCTTGACGTCCGTGCAAGCGATATCAATGAGGAAATGAAGATCGCCGCCGCAAAGGCTCTTGCAGGACTTGTTTCCGACGAGGAGCTTTGCGCAGATTACATCATTCCCAAGCCGTTTGATCCGAGAGTCGGCAAGACTGTTGCCGCCGCAGTTGCACAGGCGGCACGTGATTCAGGCGTAGCAAGAATATAACAATAAATCGGGGTGTCAGATATGAAAACAGCAATTTACGGTGCAGGCTCACTCGGCACTGTTCTCGGCGCATATCTTTCCAAAGCAGGCGTTGACGTTGATCTGATAACAAGAAATAAGGAGCACGTTGACGCAATGAACGAGGGCGGAGCAAAGATCATCGGTACGGTGAATATGACCGTTCCCGTCCACGCTTTAACTCCCGATCAGATGACGGAAAAATATGAGCTGATAATTCTTCTCACGAAACAGCTTGACAACGAGAACATTCTCAGAGGTCTTGAAAAGAATATGACCGACGACTGCATTGTCTGCACTCTCCAGAACGGACTGCCCGAGCTTTCCGTTTCCAATGTGGTAGGGGAGGACAGGACAATGGGCTGTACCGTTGCGTGGGGCGCAACTCTCCACGGCAAGGGCGTTTCCGAGCTGACGAGCGAACCCGACAGTATGTCGTTCGGTCTCGGCAGAATGAACGGTCAGAAGGACGAGAAGCTTATGCAGGTCAAGGCTCTGCTTGAGAAAATGTGTCCCGTTGAGATCGAGGACAATTTCATGGGCGTCCGCTGGTCAAAGCTTCTTATCAACAGCGCATTTTCGGGTATGTCTGCCGTTATCGGCGGCACATTTGGCGATGCGGCTGAGAATAAGGACTCAAGAGTTTGCTGTCAGAACATAATCAAGGAATGTATTGACGTTGCAAATGCCGCAGGCATAAAGATCGAACCTGTTCAGGGCAAGGATATCGTCAAGCTCCTTTATTACAAGGGCAACGGACTGAAGAAGAAATTTTCCTTTGCGCTTATTCCCGTATGTATCAAGAAGCACCGACTGCTCAAGGCGAGTATGCTTCAGGATCTTGAAAAAGGCAGACTTTGCGAGGTTGACGCAATCAACGGCGTTGTCTGCGAATACGGCAGAAGATACGGTGTACCCACCCCGTATAATGACAAGGTTTGCGAAATTATCCACGGCGTCGAACAGGGTAAATACAAATGCTGCTTCGATAACGTGAAGCTTTTCGCAGGACTGAAAAAGTAAATAAATAATTATCGGCTGTCACTCAACAACGAAGTGACAGCCGATTGACTTTTCCGATTATTTTTCTTTAATGAGTATTGCGGTATTTACTTTAAGGGTAAAGGTTAAATCCGAGGTTTGCTTAATTAACTCTGCGTCGTGTTCATTATCAAGCAGATACACCTCATAATCGCCGCTTCTGCCGAAATCAACGTTGAAGCTTTGCGGTTCAGCCTCGTCGTTATCGGAATAATGCGTGATGACCGTGAGGGTTTTATTGTCCTTGTCGATTCCGCAGAGAGTGTAGATATTATCAAGCTTTGTTTCGCACTTGATTTCAGCATCCATATCGTAAAACATTCCGTACCATTTGAACGGATAATAGCCCTTTAAAGGCTTATAGGTGTAGAAATCAAATACTCCGCAAAACGGTGACTGCATTGTATCATAGTACATCAGCATATCTATCGAAGACTGCTGAGCCGCCGACATACAAGCCATTGTGAAAGACGCACCCTTCATGCCTATAATTGTATTTATTGAGTAAATAAATTTATCTTCCCAGTTTTTTATGTAGTTCCATTCGTTCAAAATGCTCTCGGTATTCCGATAACCGTTTTCGTTAAGCATTTCTTTTATGCGTTCGGCTTTGTCGGTGACAGCTTTAGGCTCTGTGCAGTAAATGTGCCATGAGAAAAAGTCGATAGGAACGTTTCTCTTTCGCATTTCCTGTAAAAAGTCACTTGCCCATGTAAGTTGCCATGCAAGCGCAGGACCTCCGATTTTAAGCTCGGGGAAGCAGGCTTTCAGGTGCTTTGCCGCTGTCTCATACATATCGAAAAACTGAGCCTTCGTGCCGCCCCAGGTGCGTTTGTTGGTGCAGTCATCGGGATCAAGATCCGGCTCGTTCCAGATCTCCCAGTATTCGATATTCAAATTGAAACCGTCAGCCCAGCCGTAATTATAATGACGGATAATATGCTCGCAGATAACAGCCCATTTTTTAAAGTCCTTCGGCGGAATGGTTCCGTGCTTTTTGATCTGGTGCTCGATAGCCTGTCCCAATCTGAAAAAGGTTTTTGTCCCTGCGTCAAGAGTGGTCAGTATGCTTTCGTCGGTGCAGGCAAAATCATAGGAATCCGGATTTTCGGGATCAGCGTCAAAGTTCGGAAATATGGCGGTGATATCATGCGAATAAGGGCCGCCGTAAATAGAACCGCCTAAATTGGAATCGTGATTTCTTGAATAGGGAATCCTTGCCGCTTTATAATCACTGAGGTTGCTTCTGTACTGGTCTGTTACATGTCTTTTGTGCCACGGACCTCCGTTTGTTGCGTTAAGAGGCTTAAAGCTTACCGCTTTTTTATTCAAGTCAAATTTTAACGTGTTCATAACAACATCCTTTCGTTAAAGCGCTTTTATAATAACAAGGGATATAATACCGAGCAGAATACCCACAACGCTCTTGACTGTGAGCTTTTCCTTGAAAACCGCCGCCGCAACGATCGCTCCGATTATCGTGCTTCCGCCGTTAATAAAGGTGAAAAGTATAACGGGCGAAACCGTAGCCGCCGCCATGGTTGCAAGCTGATTGATTATGAATACTGCAACGGAAAGAATTGCGCCGAATCCTAAAAGCTGAGGCGTAAGTCGGGAGCTTTTGTCGTTTTCCTTTGATTTGGGAATGAAAAAGGACACTAACAGCATTATCACGCCGACTGTGCTGAATGATAAAAACGAAAATACCGACACATTTCCGTTCGGTATATAGCTTGCAAACATCTGTTGCGCAAGCATTGTAAAGCCATTTGAAAACATTACTCCGAGAAGAAGTAAAAAGGTCTTGAAAGAAAAACCGTTATAAATCTTTGACGAGCTTGCAATTAAAAAATAAGCCGCAACAAAAAACAGAAACAGTCCGATAAACTGTCCGACCGACATAGGCTCATTGAACAGAAAAATTCCTGCGACGCACGGAATAAGCAGTCCTGCCGTGCCGAAAAGCGAGGAAAGAGCAACCGTTCCGCTCTTTAATACGACAAGCTCAAAGCCTGTTGAAGCGGCGATCATCAAGCCGGAGAAAAGCGAGATCAAAAGGGTAGGAAGGTCGGCACTCAAGCCTGCGCCTGTAATCAGAATAAGCAGTAAACCCAATAAACCGCTCAGAATATTGCGGAAAGCTCCGTACTTGAAAAAGCATTTCAAATCTTCAATTTGATTGCTTGTGCGTTTTGTGAATAAATGCTGTGCGACCCGGCACAGCAAAATAATCGAAATATATAACGTGCCCATCCTGATATCCCCCTGTTTCCGAAGAATTATAATATAACCAAAGGGAAATGTCAACACACAATCAGGGGGGCGGTGCTGTGATTGACAAAAATGTCAAAAAGTGATATATTCAATTGCTCAATCAAAAACACAAGATAAATATCTTCGTTTATTTAAAGAAAATGGTATTTCTATCAGACAAATCAGCAGATTAACAGGGGTTAGTTACTATATTGTGCAGAAAATCTGACCAATCATAGAACCGTCCCCTGATTGCTTTGCTTAAATTTATTTATATAACAAAGAAAGGATTAGATTTTATAAATCTACAAGATAATGATTTACAGAAAATATGAAAGTAAGGATATTTCTGCAATACGGGATATACTTGAAAATGATTTGGGTTACAACTGTGAACTTGATAAACTGAATAACCGTATTAACGAAATGCAGAAACGGGGCAACTATCAGATTTTTGTTGCTTGTGACGGTGATAAAGTTGTTGGATATATAGGTTGTGTCAGTTACCTCGCTTTTGAACTCGAAAATGAAGGTATGAAAATTATTGCCCTTGCCGTTTCAAAAGAATATCGCAGAAAAGGTATCGGCACCGAGCTTCTGAAAACTGCCGAACAATGGGCAAAAGAAAACAATATTGAGGTTATTCTTCTCAACAGCGGTTTACCGAGGGAAGATGCACATGCATTTTATGAATCACAGGGCTACTTCAAAAAGAGTTACGGTTTTACAAAAAGACTATAATCAGGAGGTTTTAATATGAGTTATATCGGTGATATGAGAAAGTTTGTAGGTCATGCACCTATTATGGCGGTTGCTGCAATGGCTATCCTTTACAATGAAGAAAAAGGTATGCTCCTTGAAAAGAGAACAGACACAGGTGAATGGTGTACTCCCGGCGGAGCTATTGAACTCGGTGAATCTTTGGAAGAGGCTCTTAAAAGGGAAATAAAAGAAGAAACAAACCTTGAATTCAAAAATCCGAAGTTGTTTGATATTAAAGCAAATGTTCACATGGTTTATCCTAACGGGGATGAAGTATATTACACCGATGTGGTGTATGAAATCAACGATTTTTACGGCGAATTAAAGCATGACGGTGAAAGCACGGAATTAAGATTTTTTGATATCAATAATCTTCCTGAAAATATAATGCCTACACAAATCGGGTATATTGAAAATTTTGTTGCAATGAAGAATAGGTAAGAAAGTTTGAAACATTGTAATTTGAGTACCATCCCAAAAAGGGCGTACGAAAACAGACCACCTTGCGGTAGCCGAAAAAATATAGCAACACAGCCTATCTAGGGGCGCAGGGGGTAACGA
>JAXJRE010000291.1:0-14000 GCA_036310785.1 Acutalibacteraceae bacterium | reverse complement strand
GCTCTGTAGTGTGCCTGCATCCTCAAGCCTATTCTAACAAAATTCTACGAGCTGCGTTAGTGGCAATTCAGTTTCATGCTGTTTTGTGCCTTGAAGCGCAGCGGAAAGGAATGGTCATAATTATGAAAAAATCAATTAAGAAATTGTTTTGTCTTCTGATGTGCGTAGTACTTATTATTCCCTTTGCTCTGAGTGCGGCGGCGGAAAACCTTGACACTTCGTTCAGTCAGCAGGATTTCCTTGTCACAAAGGGCAACAAGATCTACAATCAAAAGGGAGAAGAAATTGTTCTTCACGGTGTTAATCTCGGCTCATGGCTCATTCAGGAGGACTGGCTATCTCCTTATGAGCAGGTTCAGGATCACTACGATATACTTGAAGCTCTGACCGACCGTTTCGGAGTGGACGGTGCATACGAGCTGATGAACACCTATCAGGACAACTGGATCACGGAATACGACCTTGACCGGATTAAAGAAATGGGCTTTAACTGCGTCCGTGTGCCGTTCTGGTACAGGAATTTCTATTCCGACGACAACGGCACGAAAATACTCGATCAAAACGGTGAATGGGATTTTCATTATCTTGACTGGATCGTAAGAGAGTGTTCCGAACGCAGGATTTATGTTATTCTCGATATGCACGGTGCTCCCGGTTTCCAGAGTGATGCTCCGCACAGCGGAAAAGAGGCAACTGCCGTCTTTATGAGGATTCCGATGAGGGCGAATTTTTCCGCACTCTTACGGACGAATTATGGACGGCGATCGCATCACGCTTCAACGGTAATCCTGCCGTTGCAATGTACGATCTTCTCAACGAGCCGTCATGTGATTGCGACTACGGTGAAGTGACAAGAAGAATTAACAACACCAAGGAATACAAGCGGCTTTACAAAACCGTTCGCGCGGTTGACAAGGAGCACATCATTACGCTTGAATGTATCTGGACGGCCTTTGCCCTGCCGCACAAGGAGCTTGCCGGCTTTGAAAACGTCGTTTATCAGGTGCATTTCTATCAGAAGTCCGACTTTATTTTCGTTCTCTTTGTAACGCTGACTAAGCTTTATTATCCGAATGTACCGCTTATTATGGGTGAGTTCTATCCCCTCGGCACAACGACCTGGGCAAGCTGTTTCAAGGCGATGGAAAGACTTAACTACAACTGGATGCTTTGGACCTACAAGGCTTCGGGACACGGTATGTGGGAGTCCGACTGGGTTCTTTACGGAGCGAAAGACGGATTTGAACGTGCGAGAGTTCAGACAGATTCCTACGATGAAATCGCAAGAAAATGGGGCGAATGTCTGAGAACAGATGTCGGTTTCCAAGACAGCGGACACTTTGAACGTGATGTTAAGCCGTATGTTTAATAGAGTATAAAATAATAGACAGCATCAGATTCCGTTTGGAAAATGATGCTGTCTTGTTTTATTTATTTGCCGAGTCCGTCAATATAGTCGCAAGCCGCAAGAGCCGCAATCGCACCGTCAGCCGCCGCCGTGGTGACCTGACGGATTTTTTTAGTTCGGCAGTCACCTGCAACAAAAATGCCGTTAGTTTCCGCTTCACAGCTTTCATCGACCTCGGCATAGCCTCTGCTGTCAAGTGTGACAACGTTTTTAAAGGCATCATTCTGAGGGATAAGACCTATCGCAACGAAAAGACCGTCAATCTCAAGCGAGCGTGTCTCCCCTGCCGAATTTTTAATAACAACTCCCTCAAGCTCATTATCGCCGACAAAGCTGTCAACCGTAACTCCGAGGATTATCTCGATATTGTCAAGCCTTTCAAGCTGATCGACAAGCTTTTTTTCGCCCGTAAAGAAGTCAAGATTCTGAACTACATATACCTTTTTCGCCGTATCAGCAAGCAAAATGGCCTCCTGCAAAGCCGAGTTACCGCCTCCGACTACTGCAACGGTTTTGTCCTTATAAAAGGCTCCGTCGCACACGGCGCAGAACGAAATGCCCTCTCCGACAAATCTGTCTTCGCCGTCAATTCCGAGCATACGGTGCTTTGCGCCCGTGGCGATTATCACAGTCTTGCCCTGATATTCGCCGTCGTCGGTGACAACGGTTTTGACCTCGCCGTCCCTGATTTCCAGAGCCTCGCAGGACTCAACGTCCGCGCCCTGTTCAAGCACCTGTTCAACGAGTTTTTCCGCAAATTCGTTGCCCGTCAGGCTGATAAAGCCGGGAATGTTCTCAACCTTGGGTGAAAAAGTTATCTGACCGCCGAAGGTCTCTTTCTCTATTACGAGAGTTTTTTTATTTGCTCTGCAAGCATACAGAGCGGCGGTCAGCCCCGCAGGGCCGCCGCCAATTATAATTATGTCGTACATAATTGCTCCTGTTTATCCTCAGCTGTTGAGGAATTTTTTGATATCCGAAACTCCGGTGTACTTTGAAGCCTCGCCGTCCTTTATGACTACAAGAGTCGGAGCCTGCTTGATTCCCAGCTCCTGAGCAAGGTCTGCATTTTCGGTGGCAAGAAGCTTTGTATATTCGTAGCCTGCCTTGTCAAGGGTTGCGCAGGCGATCTTGCAGTTCGGACATGTCGCAGTTGTGAAAAGGTAGCTTACATTCTCGCCTGCTTCCGTCTTTACCTCGCAAGCCTCTGCTTTTTCTTCGGGAACGCCCTTTCGGGTAAGATGAGAGTTGGCAATATCGTAAACCTTACGGTCTGCAAACTCCTGGCTCTTACCGTCGTTCCAGTTCTGAACGGGACGGTAGTAGCCTGTGATACGGCTGTAAACCTCGGTATGCTCGCCGCACTCAGGGCAGGTATACTGCTCGCCGACAAGATAGCCGTGATTTTTACATACGGAGTATGTCGGAGAAAGAGTGTAATACGGGAGCTTGTAGTTTTCTGCAATCTTTCTGACAAGGTTTGCCGCCGCTTTCCAGTCGGGCATTTTCTCGCCGAGGAAGGCATGGAAAACAGTACCTGAAGTGTAAAGCGTCTGAAGCTCGTCCTGAATGTCGAGAGCAGAGAAAATGTCCTCTGTATAGCCGACAGGAAGATGTGAGCTGTTGGTGTAGTAAGGAGTGTCTCCCTCTTTCTTGGCAGCAGTCTTGATGTCGGGGAACTTCTTGACGTCGTGCTTTGCAAGACGGTAAGCCGTTGACTCGGCAGGAGTTGCCTCAAGATTGTAGAGATCGCCGTACTGAACCTGATAATCGGAAAGTCTTTCTCTCATATGGTTAAGGACTTCCGCTGTAAATTCCTGAGTTTTCGGATCGGTCATATCGTTGCCGAGCCACTTTGCATTGAGACCGACCTCGTTCATGCCGACCAGACCGATAGTCGAGAAGTGGTTGTCGAACGAGCCGAGATATCTCTTGGTGTAGGGATAAAGTCCCTCGTCAAGGAGCTTTGTGATAACTGTTCTCTTGACCTTGAGAGAACGTGCGGAGATATCCATAAGCCTGTCAAGACGCTCGTAGAAATCCTTCTCGTCCTTTGCAAGGTAAGCAATACGCGGCATATTGATCGTAACAACGCCGACAGATCCTGTGCTTTCACCGCTTCCGAAGAAACCGCCTGACTTCTTGCGAAGCTCACGAAGGTCAAGACGAAGACGGCAGCACATTGAACGGACATCGCTCGGCTCCATGTCGCTGTTGATGTAGTTTGAGAAATACGGAGTACCGTACTTAGAGGTCATTTCAAAGAGAAGTCTGTTGTTCTCTGTATCCGACCAATCGAAGTTTCTTGTGATTGAATAGGTCGGGATGGGATACTGGAAGCCTCTTCCGTTGGCGTCGCCCTCGATCATGATCTCGATAAACGCCTTGTTGACCATATCCATTTCTTTCTGGCAGTCCTTGTACTTGAAGTCCTGCTCCTTGCCGCCGACGATGCAGTTAAGCTCGGCGAGGTCGGCAGGAACAACCCAATCAAGAGTGATGTTTGAGAACGGAGCCTGTGTACCCCAGCGGCTCGGTGTGTTTACACCGTAGATGAAGGACTCGATGCACTTCTTTACGGTATCATAGTCAAGATTATCATATTTTACAAAAGGAGCAAGGTAGGTGTCAAATGAGGAGAAAGCCTGTGCGCCTGCCCACTCGTTCTGCATAATTCCGAGGAAGTTTACCATCTGGTTGCAGAGCGTTGCAAGGTGCTTTGCGGGAGCGGAGGTGATCTTACCTCTTACACCGCCGAGTCCCTCCTGAATAAGCTGCTTGAGCGACCAGCCTGCGCAGTAGCCGGTAAGCATTGAAAGATCATGAAGATGAATATCCGCATTTCTGTGAGCTTCGGCGATCTCCTCGTCGTAGATCTCGGAAAGCCAGTAGTTAGCGGTAATTGCGCCTGAGTTGCTGAGGATGAGTCCGCCGACGGAATAGGTAACGGTCGAATTTTCCTTTACTCGCCAGTCGTTGACATGAAGATAGTTGTCAACAATCTCCTTATAGTCAAGGACTGTTGCATTGATGTTTCTGATCTTTTCTCTCTGCTTACGGTAAAGGATATAAGCCTTGGCAACATCGTCATAGCCCGCCTTGATAAGCACGGACTCAACGCTGTCCTGAATACTTTCAACGGAAATCTTATCGTCCTTTATCTTGTGTTCAAAATCAGCGGTAACCTTAAGCGCAAGAAAATCCACCATGTCGGAATTATACTGCTTCTGGCAGGCATCAAACGCTTTTGTTATCGCATCTCTGATTTTGTGAAGGTCAAATCCTACGATTTTGCCGTCACGCTTAACAACATTATACATACCCAAATCTCCTTTATTTCAAAATTCGTTTGTGATTATACCATTATCTTGTGGTTGTGTCAATAGTTTTTTACAATATATTGTGTTAAATACCCCGAATTTCTGTCTGAGGCACAAAATCTGCTGCAACAGACTTCATTTTGAGCATTGTTTCCTTATCAACTCCGCAGACTTCTTCACAAATAAGCTCGCCGGAATCAACAAAATTCTGCAAGAAATAGCGTTTTACTCCGCTGATCCACTCCGCCGCCGCTCGGATGTCCTCAACCGTGTGAAACTGCTTAACGACGGTCGTCCTGAATTCATAGTCCACTGCGCCGCTTTTGAGAAACTCGACACTTTCTTCAATCTTTGAAAGGTCAAGATTTTTTAGTCCGACCGTCTCGGCATATTTTTCCCTGCGGTTTTTGATGTCCATTGCAACGTAATCGACAAGCCCCTCGCTAACGATTGCTTTCAGCCTTTCGGGAAAGCTTCCGTTGGTATCGAGCTTGACGGCATATCCCATATCACGTATCTTCCTTATAAAATCGGCTATGTCGGGATTGAGCAAAGGCTCGCCTCCGGTTATCGCAACTCCGTCAAGAAGACCGATGCGCTTTTCCAAAAAGCTCAATATCTCGTCTTCGGTGTAATCGGGTTTTTCAGGAAGCTTGGTAACGAGCAAGGCATTGTGACAAAAAGGGCAGCGAAAATTACAGCCGCCGGTAAAAACCGTGCAGGCGACTTTTCCCGGGAAATCCAATAATGTCATTTTTTGAAGTCCATCAATACGCAAATTTTTACCTCCTAACCGACCTCATTTTTCGTTCCGCACTATTTTAACATACGGCGGACATCATTACAACTAATAATAATCAAAAAAATAAACAAACTTTATCTTCCATTTTTACACAAAATGTAGTATAATCGTTAATATCAATCCACAAGGGAGTGAAAACATGGATAAAGAGAAGTTAGATGTTACAGACTATACCGATCCTATCTGTCCTTTCTGCACGGATCAATTTAAAAAGCAGCCGCCTGTCCACCCTATCCCGGTTTCAAGGGTACTTGAAAAGCTTGACGAGCACCTTGGCAGGAACGATTATTCTGCCGCAGAGAAGCACCTGCTTTACTGGTATGGAGAGGCCGAAGAAGGCAGAGATAGGCACGGTATGCTGACAATCAGCAATGAGCTTATGGGGCTTTACCGTAAAACAGGACGGAAGAACGAGGTACTCACCGCTCTTGAAAAGTCGCTCAGACTCATTGATGAGCTTGAGCTTAACAACAACATTACCGCAGGCACTACCTACACCAACGCCGCAACGGTTTGCAAGGCCTTTTCCATGCCCGAGAGGTCTCTTGAGCTTTTCGGCAAAGCAAAGGAGATTTACGAATCGCTTCTTGACAACGGCGATTTACGTCTGGGCGGACTTTATAACAACCTCGGTCTGACGCTCGTTGACCTTGAACGCTTTGATGAAGCCGTAACCTATTATAATAAAGCGATCGAAATAATGTCGAAGAAAGAAAACGGAGAGCTTGAGGTTGCGATAACATATCTCAACCTTGCAAATCTTGAAGAAGCAAGGCTCGGCGCAGAAAAAAGCGAGGAAATAGTTGACGAATATATTGAAAAGGCATATGAGCTTCTCAACAGAGCCTATTTGCCGAGAAACGGCTACTATGCTTTTGTCTGTGAGAAATGCGCACCGACCTTCGGCTATTACGGACGCTTTCTCTATGAAAAGGAATTGAGAGACAGAGCGAGGGATATATATGAAAGGAATTGAAATTTCCAAGGCATATTTTGAGGAATACGGCAAGCCGATGCTCGAAACCGACTTTTCCGAGGCTCTCCCCTATCTGTGCGTCGGCCTTGTCGGAAGCGGCTCAGAATGCTTCGGCTTTGACGATGAGGTGTCACGGGATCACGATTTTGAACCCGGTTTCTGTATTTTTATTCCCGGCGAAGATGTACTCGACCGCAGAACGGAATTTCTGCTTGAAAGAGCATATGCAAAGCTGCCCAAGGAGTTTATGGGACTCAAAAGAGGTCTCGTAAGCCCTGTCGGCGGCAGAAGAAACGGAGTAATAAGAATTTCGGATTTTTATACCGACAAGCTCGGTCATCCCGACGGAGAGCTCAGCGTGCAGGATTGGCTCACCTTGCCCGACAGCTTTCTTTTTGAAGCGACTGACGGTGAGATATTCTTTGACAATTACGGTGAATTTACAGAGATCCGCAACAGAATCAAGGAATGTCCCGAAGATATTCGGCTTAAAAAACTTGCAGGCAATCTGCTTGTTATGGCTCAGTCGGGACAGTATAACTTCGGCAGATGTCTTTCCCACGGTGAAACGGGAGCGGCTCAGCTTGCAGTATTTGAATTTGTCCGTGCGGCTATCAAGACTGTTTTCCTGATCAACAGGAAATATATGCCGTATTATAAATGGAGTTTTCGTGCGATGCGTGATCTTGAGCTTTTTTCGACGTTTTCCGACTCCTTTGAATATCTTATGACGAGCGAAAACAGCGAGGAAAATGCCGAAACAAAATCAATGGTTATCGAGGACATCGCTTCTCTAATAATAGGATACCTGATAGAAAACAATATGACAAAGGCGGTCTGCGGCGACCTTGAAAAGCATGCCTATTCCGTCAACGATATGATAAGCGATCCGAATATCAGAAATTTGAATATATTCAGCGCAGTATAATAAAGAATGGCTTGTATCAATCACGATATAAGCCATTCTTGTATATAAAATATTTATTTGATACAAAGCTTGATTAAATCATTGACATCTGCGGTTGCCAGACACTCAACAGTATCCGCCGCACCGTAATAAATCTTGACCTCGCCGCTGTCCTCAAGTATCATTCCGCCCGGGAAGATAACGTCTGTTCTGAAGCCCTCGTCCTTTTCAAACGGAAGCTCAGCAGCAATCAGCGGTTTGTCGTAAATTCCTATCACCTTTGACGGATCGTCAAGGTCAAGAAGTGCGATTCCTGCCGTGTAAACCTTCTGCCATCTGTCCTCCCAGCCGTGTTTTCCCCTTTCGTTATCGAGCCACACCGAATGGAAGGTTGTCAGCCAGCCTTTTTCTGTTTTTATCGGAGGAGCGGCAGGTCCGATCTTGTCATTTGCAAACGGCACGTTTTCCACGCCCATTACAAGCCTTGAGTTTCCCCAGAAACACATATCGGGCGACTGTGACATCCAGATATCAAACCTGTCGATGCCGCCTCTTGAATAAACGGGCATCGGCCTTTCGAGCCTTGTGTATAAGCCGTTGATTTTTTCGGGAAAGAGCACCATATTTCTGTTGTCGGGCAAGGTCATTGTGCGGATATCAAAATTTTCAAAATCCGTTGTTGAAGCAATGCCGCCCCGAAGTCCGTGCTTCGTATCTATCGCAAAGCAGACATAGCACACTCCGTCAATAACAGTCAGCCTCGGATCATAGGCACGGTTTATTTCGTCGTCCTCAAGCTTGAAGCAAGGCTTATCCGAAACCTCCCAGTTTATTCCGTCATCGCTGAAAGCAAGGCCTATATTCGTTCCGTCAAGCCTCTGTTTTTCATAGTCGCCGTAGTCGTTGCGAAACATCATAACATATCTGCCGTTGTATTTCGCAACGCCTGCATTGAATATCAAAGCAGCATTATACGGAATATCCCTGTAAGTCAGGACGGGTTTTTCGAGCTTTTTTATTACACTTGATGATACAAAATCCATAGCAACCTCTTTATCCTATTATTGTCTTAATTGGGTATAAAAGAAATTTGATAACCTCGGTAATCTTTACATAAATCACATAGTAATCGCCCATAAAATGACTGAGCACACGGTCAAGTGCATCGGTATCAAATAAGGTTTCCGAAGTGTCGATATCGGAATAAGTGAAGTCGGTTTTTTTAATAGTATATTCGTCAATCAGCCTGTTGCCGTCAACCGCATAGGTCTTGATATTAAATGTATTCGGTGTAAATTCAACCTCGCTGTAAACAAGCTCCTCGCTCATATAGCTGAAATTGATCCACGGATGGTCGTACGGCTCATCATAAACACGGTTTTTACCCGATGCGGAGGCAGTAGTAATATAGAGCGTTCCGTCCGGATCCGTAACCTTATTTGCCGTATAATCAAGGTCAACAATTTCATTGTTTAACATATTGTAAGAACGTCCGTAATAATGCTCGTGTCCATCAAAGGCAAGGTCAAATTCAAACTTGTCGAGAATAGCCGCGAAAACTCCCTGAAGCAGATAGTTGTCATCATCACAAGCGTGATGTCCCGTTCCGTAAATATCGTGATGGAACACGGCAACTCTCCACTTTGCGTCCTTGTTCGCCTCAATAGCTTTTTCGGCAAGAGCATGACTTTCAAAGACATTGATATTGGTTGTATTGAAAACGACAAAGAGCACGTCGCCGTATCTGAACCAGTAAGGCGAACCCGTCTTGCTCGTTGAAATAAGCTGAGAATTTGGGTTATTGACATAATGCTTATATGTTGTGCCCTTGTGGTCGTGATTTCCGATCGTAGTAGCCATGGGAAGATTTCTCATTGCTTTCGGCGAGAGTGTTGCCGCCCATTCAACAGCACTTGCACCCGTCTGTGTCTGGTCGCCGCAGGAGATAATAAAGCTCGTATCGGGATTGTTTCTGAGAGCTGTGTTGAGCAGCCTGTTCCAGTTTGAAGCGTCGGTGTAGCCTGTCTGATCATTGACTGCGGAACACTGAATATCACCTACAAGCAGAGCCTTGAAGCTGTCGGCAGAACGGGTAATATAGAACTCAGGCTCGCTCCAATTATCCTTGCCAAGTGAATAAGAATAATAGTATCTTGTATTTTCCTCAAGTCCTGTTACTGTAACCCTGTTGGTCTGCTGATTATTATCGGCAAGGGTTGAATAACCGTAAAAGACCTTTGCGTTTTCCATTTCCGCATTGTCTGCAATCTTAACCATAGGTACAGCGGCTTTTCTCTCGGAATGCCAGTTGAGGTTAAGTTCGGTTTCATCGCTACCCGGAGTCAGAGCGATCTGAGTATTGTCGCCCTCAACCGTGCTCCAATATTCGTCCCATTGAGCTTCCGTCATTGTATAATCAGGCAGGAGAAGCCCGTCAGATGCAGAGATATTCAAACCTAAGCATCCTGAAATTAAGGTCAAAATAAGCAAAACAGAAACAAGTCTTTTAGCCGAATTCATAATAAATTCCTCCGTAAAAATTTTAATTCAGGGGACCTCGCACCTGCAAGATCCCCTGTATTTTATTTTATTTAATTATACGTCCCATTTATAGTGTCTGAGATTGGAGTCGATAAACAGAGCGCCGATATCAAGAGCATGAATGAGCGTTCCGTCCTCCATCGGATAAACGGTAAGATCCTCACCCTCGCCGCCGAAATTATCGATAAGCTTTGGCTGATACATAATTCTGTCAAAGAGCTTTTCTACCTTTCCGTTCTTAACGTCAATAGTATATACGGCTCTTGTGCTGTCATTTGTTCCGACATAGAGCTTGCCCTTATAGACCTCTCCGCCCTGAATAGCGTCAACCGGATCGGAAACGGCAAAGGATTTGACATATTCAAAGGTCTCAAGATCGAAGCAATGGATTTCTTCGACCGTCTTGCTGTGTGAAACATAAATAAATCCGTTTTCGGCATCGACCGCAACCCATGGGATCCCGCGGGTAAGAATATCGGAGGAAACCTCGTGACAAATTCCCGTGTATTCAAGGGTTTCGGCGTCATAGAGCGCAATTACGGGATGCTGCCACTGCTTGCTGTCCTCAAGGGAAGCGTAGATATAGCCGTTATAATAGCTTATTCCGCCGATGTGCTGAGAGTTGTAATTCTCTGAAAGCTCACCGTCAAGAGCCTTATAGTTGTAGGCATAGACCGTCTGATTGTCAAAGCCGATCTTGACAAGCGAGGTCTTGCCGCTGAAATACCAGTATTCTCCGTCGGTCGTAACGCCCTGCGCCCTTTCAAGCGATTCAAGACCGACCACCTTAGAATTGGAGTCATACGGATAAATATCACCGTTGAAAAAGCCGTTTAATCCGTTAGTCAAGGTAAGCAATGCTGCAAAAACAACCGCAAAGACCTTGTAGATAATACCTTTTGCAAGATTATAGAACGAAAGCATTTTTTCACCTTACTTAATTACAGAATCACAGAAAGCAATTACATCACCATAAACAAGCTCTCTGTCAAGCTCATTGAGGATTTCGTGTCTGTCGTCCTTATAGAGCTTGCACTGAGTTTTTGAATGACCGCTTTCCTTGAGCTTTTCAAATACTTCCTTAACGCCCTTGGAGTATGCTCCGACAGGATCCTCCTCGCCGGCTATCAGGAATATATCAAGCTCCTTGGGTACCTTTCTGTACCAGCCGTCTGTTGAAACAGAGTCGAGAAGCTCGAACATATTCTTATAGCCCGATGCGGTGAAAAGAAAGCCGCAGTCGTCGTTATTTATGTACCAGTCAACATTTTCAACATTCCTCGAAAGCCAATCGAAGGACGTTCTGCCCTCACAGCGCTTGTTATATGTGCCGAAAGCAATCTTGTCGATAAGCTTACTCGGATGCTTTTCGCCCTTGACTTTGGAAATCATCGAAGCAAGCATAATTCCTGCCGCAGCTCCGGGATTTTTACCGCTTGTTCCGCATATCACGGCAGCCGCAATATCATCGGCATACTTTGTAATATAACTCCTTGTAACGAACGATCCCATGCTGTGACCGAAGATGATAACAGGCTTTTTAAATTCGTCCTTGGCAATGAGAGTAAGCTGGTGAGCGTCGTCTACAAAGCCCTTGCCGAAAGCGTTCTTTTCGCCGCCGAAATAACCTTTCAATCCGTCGGGAGCAACCGACTTGCCGTGGCCGATATGATCGTTCATAATAAAGGCATAGCCTGCGTTACAGAGTGCCTCGGCAAATTCCCGGTATCTTTCGCCGAATTCAGCCATACCGTGAACGCCCTGAACAACCGCTTTGATTTTACCGTCGGCAGGAGCCCAGCTCCTTGCGAAAATGTCGCCCTCACCCGTAACCGAGGGATAGGAATACTCTTTTCTGACGATTTCCATACGAAAACCTCCTGATATATATTTTAGTCTGTTGCAATACCACCGGGAAGCTCAACCTCTTCCCAATCTTTGATTGTTACGTCCACAGAGGAAAGCTTGATGTCTATGTCATAGTCAGGCAGGTATGTACCCTTGGCAAAGTTTCTTGCTCTGAAAAGAACGTGATCAGAATATACTTCCATAATAAATCCTATTCCGTTTTCGTTGCACTCGCCGTCCTTGTTGTCGATAGTAAGCGACGGAAGGTTGATCGAATGGAAATTGCCGATCTTTTCATAGGTATATTGACCGATGCCTGTATGAAGATGTCCTGTGATAAAGAAAACGTTGTTATATGAATTTAATATATCCTTGATTTCGTCGGACTGCTTGCCGATAGAGCCTGCCGAGTCGATCGGACTGTTCCACGTATCGGGAAGACCGTGGGTGTATTTAAGCGGCTGATGACAGATTACAAATGCCGACTTGCCGTTCTTTGTAGCGTCCGCAAGCTCGCTGTCAAGCCATGAGAGCTGTTCCTCGGTGAAATAGGACTCCTCGAACTCCGTTCTGTCCGTTCCGAGAACGATGAACTTATAGCCGTTGATCTCATAGGAATAATTGAGAGAATCGACGGTAAATTCGCTTCCGACATTGGAATTGAGCGTATTTGTAAACGCACAGAAATTTTTCACCGTATTCTTATAGGAAAGCTTGAGTCTGACATCGTGATTGCCGACTGCATTGATGAAGCTGCTCGTCCTTGCGCTGACAAGCTTATCCGCAATATACTGATATTCACACTGCAAGCCATTCTCGGCAATATCGCCTGCGATAAGAACGGAATCGACCTTGCCGTCAACGTTGTATGTAATGTCCTCACAAGCTGCGTCGAAGAACTTCGCTCTTTCAACAACGTAGTTTGAAATCTGCGGATCTGCCCATACCGCAACGGTGAGATCGGCGCCTGTGTCCTCCCCTGTTTTAATTGGATCGTCACTTGACGGGCTTACATATGGATAAAAGACATAGGAGATAGCAATGATCAGAACCATAAGCTTATATCCGATTTTAGAAAATAGAGTTGCTTTCAAAAGATACACCATCCTATAATAAATTACAGTTAATTTTAACACGAAATTACAGTTCTGTCAATTTTATTTTGTGAATTTCAAATATACAATTATGGAAAAAAGATCGGAAAGACATAACTGTTCCGATCTCATTTTTATTAAATTGTAATTTACATCACATTCATCGCACAAAGAGGAATGTCAACGTCAAAATCGGGCAAATATTCTCCCTTAACAAAGTTTCTTGCTCTGAAAAGAATATGATCGTCATAAACCTCCATAATGAAACCGATACCGATCTCGTTGCAGTCACCGTTGCTGTTGGGCATTGTGAGCGCAGGCAGACTTACGGAATTGATTTTTTCTATTTTCTCATATGTAAATTTTCCGATACCGTTGTGAAGATGTCCCGTCAGATAGAAAACATTGTCATATTTATTTAGAATGGCTTTAACCCTGTCCGATTGCTTTCCGATTGAGCCTGCCGACTCAATGGGAATATCCCAAGTGTCGGGAAGACCGTGAGTATAGCAGAACGGCTGATGGCAGATTACAAACGCAGGCTTACCCGTCTTTGTTGCTTCGGCAAGCTCGCTGTCAAGCCAGGCGAACTGTTCCTCAAAGAAATACGACTCTTCAAACTTTGTTTTATCCGTTCCGAGAACAATAAATTTGTAACCGTTCAACTCGTAGGAGTAATGAAGTGAGTCAATCGTCAGATCACTTCCGACTCTTTTGTTGAGCGTATTGGTAAATGAGCAAAATCTTTTCACCGTATTTTTGTAGCAGACCTTCAGTCTTACATCGTGATTGCCTACGGCATTGATGAAATTCTCGGTCTTTGCACCCGTAAGCTTGTCGGTCATATACTGATATTCGCACAGAAGACCGTTTTCCGCCATATCGCCTGCAACAAGAATTGCATCAAGCTTTCCGTCAACGTTTTTAATTATATCCTCGCAAACAGCGTCAAAATTCCTTGCTCTTTTAAACATATAGTTGGAAACCTGGATATCGGCCCAGACCGCAACGCTGAGCTTTGCGCCGTTCTTTTCGCTCGTTTGAATAGGATCGTTAGATGACGGAGCAACATAAGGAGCTTTCTTATATGTTTTATTAACATTG
>JAXJRE010000290.1:0-3603 GCA_036310785.1 Acutalibacteraceae bacterium | reverse complement strand
TCTGTGCAGGTTGCGTCCTTATGCTCGTGAACCTTATTTGCATGATTTGTTGCCGGATAAACGGTTTCGTCAAGGTATTCTCCGCAGTCCGGGCAATAGAATCTGTCATATCCGTCCTCGGTGCAGGTTGCGTCTTTATGCTGGGGAACAGCGTTGCTGTGCGCAAGCTTTGAATAAAATTCATATTCAAAGGTTTCGTCACAGGCAGAACAGTATTTACGGTAATAGCCGTCCTCCTCGCAGGTCGGATTAACACGGACTTCAGTAACCTTATGTTCTTTCTTTTCAACAACAAAGGATTCTGCAACACCGCCGCACTCTGTGCAGTAGTAAACTCCCTCGCCCTCCTCGGCGCAGGTCGAATCCTTCAATACAACAACGGTAGAGGATTTGATATGGGTGTGAGTTTCGGGAAGATTATTATCGGCGGAAACCTCAAGCTGAACATCGTTTCCGTCCTCACCCTTGGAGTAGCAAGAGGATACTTCAACATCAAAATCATCGGCGGTTATGCCCTTAATTGCAGATTTCGTGAAAGTGTAGATAGCAACATCGGCAGGACCTGCAAAAGCAGATGTGTTTGCAAAGGAGATCATACCGGTCTCGGGATTTGCCGCAATAGTTCCGTTTGAATTTTCAACATTAAAATTCTTAATCGCATCGGAAAATACTATTGCCGAGCAAGTGAGATCCTCCGCCGCTTCAACCTTGAGGTCGAAGCACAGCACCTCTCCGCCCGTAATTGTGACTTTCAGTTTAACGGTATCTTTCGTTTCCTCAACCTTTTCAAGCGAGAAACCAACCGCGCTCTCATCCTCGACCGCCAACACCGCTGACGGAACCAAAGGCAATACCATACACATTGCCAGGATAAAGGCGATAATTTTTGAAGACAGTCTTCTCAATTTATTTTCCTCCGTTTCCAAAAAATAAAATTATAACTATATAATAGTATATTATTACAAAAAAATCAATATGGCATTTTGACTAAAATTTATAAAGAACGTATTAAAAAGTCTGAACAGCGAAAGCTTTATATATATCTGATCGGGAGCGTTACTTTATGGAAAAAAGAATTATTGCTGTTTTTACCGCTTTTTGTCTGATTATGGGCGGTCTGTGTCTGAGGCTTTATGTTCTCTGCTCGTGCGGCACAGAGCTTGTGTCCTCGGAGTCGCACTATTCCTCCTTCGTTCTGTATAAGATACGGGGAAACATCACCGACTGCAAAGGCAGAAAAATTACCGAAACATATTACGACAACTATGTGATTGCAAAGCCCTCGGTAAATTCCTTAGCGGCATTATCCGATATAATCGACAGCCGCACATATCAGACGGTACGAAAAAAAATGTCCGACGGCTCGCCGGTGATGCTGAATATCGGCAAGCAGGAGTTGACCTCCGACAGCGATATACTATGCGTTCCCATATACAAACGTTATTCGGATTATCAACAGGCTCAGCACATGCTCGGCTATCTTGACGAAACGGGACACGGAGTGACGGGAATTGAAAAAGCTTTTGACAGCATACTTTTTTCGGACGGTGAGGTAAAAGCGAGAGTCCCTGCCGACGCATACGGCAGAACTATTTCAGGCTCGGAAATTGAGATAACCTCCGATTCCGTCAATGTCGGCTCCGTTGACCTGACAATCGACCTTGAAATTCAGAACGTCGTTGAAGCTGCGCTTGACGACGGAAAAATCAGCGAGGGCTGTGCGATAGTAATTGACATTGAAGACGGAGCTGTCAGAGCTGCGGCATCACGTCCCGTCTACAATGCAAACAGGGTTTCCGACAGCCTTTCCTCCTCCGCCGCTCCTTTTCTGAACAGATGCTTTTCAAGCTTTGCCGTCGGTTCGATATTTAAGGTCGCCGTTGCCGCTGCCGCATCGGAGAGAGGACTTGACGGCTTCGAATGTGAATGTAAAGGCTCCTGCAACGTCGGCGGAGTTGTCTTCGGGTGCAGCAGTAACACCGCTCACGGCAAGGTCAATCTGAAAAAGGCACTTGAAATTTCTTGCAACACATATTTTATAAATTTAGGACAAAGGCTCGGCGCAGAAGCAATTACGGAAACGGCGGCTCTCCTCGGATTCGGTCAGAAAAACGAGCTTGCCGACGGCATAATATCCGATCCGGGAATTGTCCCGACCGCCGAAGCCCTCGGCAATCCTGCCGCACTTGCAAATTTTTCCTTCGGTCAGGGCAGCTTCACCGCCTCTCCCGTGCAGATCGCTCAGATGCTCTGCGCCGTTGCAAACAAGGGTATATACTTCAAGCCGTATATTGTTAAATCCGTCAGGGACAAGGACGGGAAAGAAACGGTGTTTGAAAACAAATATCCGGTCGTTGCCCTCAGCGAGGAAACGAGCCGAAAGCTCACCGAAATGCTCACCTCGGTTGTCGAAAACGGCAACGGCTCCCCTGCCAAGCCGAAGGATTTTTCCGCCGCAGGCAAGACGGCAACGGCTCAGACGGGTATTTTCGATAAAAACGGTGTTGAGCTTTGCAACACCTGGTTCGGAGGATTTTTTCCTGCTGACAATCCCAGATATGCCGTTGTAATAATGAAACAGGGCGGATCATCGGGCGCAGAGGACTGTGCTCCTGTTTTCAAGCAGATAGCCGACAGTATAAATTTTTCCGAATAATGAAAAAAATTTCTGAAAAGCTCTTGAAATAACGGTTTCTTTGTGATATACTTTTACGGCAAAACGCATGCAGGGTGTTTTATCCGAAGTGCATTTCACCGAAATGTCCGGATTTTAAGCCTTGCAGAGGCAAAAACTAAGGAGGATTTTTTATGCCGGTAGTATCAATGAAACAGTTACTTGAAGCAGGTGTTCACTTCGGACACCAGACCAGAAGATGGAATCCGAAAATGGCTCAGTACATTTTCACAGAGCGTAACGGAATCTACATCATCGACCTTCAGAAGACCGTCAAGAAGCTTGAGGAGGCTTATCTCTTCGTTCGTGACGCAGCCGCTGACGGAAGCGATGTTCTTTTCGTAGGAACAAAGAAGCAGGCTCAGGATTCCGTTAAGGAAGAAGCTATCCGCTGCGGTATGCCTTACGTCAATGCACGTTGGCTCGGCGGTATGCTCACAAACTTCAACACAATCAAGAGAAGAATCAAGAGACTTGAGCAGCTCAAGAAAATGGAAGCTGACGGAACATTCGATCTTCTCCCGAAGAAGGAAGTTATCAAGCTCAAGCTTGAGATCGAAAAGCTCGAAAAGTTCATGGGCGGTATCGTAAACATGAAGAAGCAGCCCGCTGCTATGTTCATCGTTGACCCCCGCAAGGAGAGAATTGCCGTTCAGGAGGCACATAAGCTCGGTATCCCCATCGTTGCTATCGTAGATACAAACTGCGATCCCGATGAGATCGACTACGTTATCCCCGGAAACGATGACGCTATCCGTGCCGTTCGTCTTATCGCAGGCGCAATGGCTGACGCTGTTATCGAGGGACGTCAGGGCGAGCAGGAAGCTCCCGCAGAGGAAGTTGCCGAAGAAGCAACAGAAGCCGCTGCTGAATAATTAAACTTTAACGGCGGAATTTTATATTCCGCCGAAACTTTAAATACAGGAGGA